>NZ_JBEPEQ010000061.1:0-35576 GCF_040300925.1 Micromonospora sp. NPDC000207 | reverse complement strand
CGACGGCACCGGCGGCGCGCAGCCGCGCGGCCTGACGCAGGGTGCCCAGCGCCTCCCGACGGAACGGCCGCCCCGCCCCGCCGGGCACCACACTCATCACCGTGAGGTAGTCCGGTTCGAGCGCGGCCACGGTCTCGTCGTCGATTGACTGTCCCGGGTCGAGGACGAGCCCCACCTGGACGCCCCGCCGCGCCACCGCCCGCAGGACCCGGATCACCGAACCGGTCACGGTGCGCTGGTGTACGCAGATCGCGTCCGCCCCCCGGTCGGCGATGTCGGACAGGAGCGGGCCGGGCTCGGTCAACATCACGTGGACGTCGATGGGCAGGTGGGTGGCGCGCCGCAGGTCGCCGAGCGCCTCCAGCGGCAATCCCAGGGCGCCGCCGAAGGCGGGCTCGGTGAGGTCGACGTGCAGGCGGGACAACCCCATCCCGGTCAGGGTGGCGACGTGTTCGCCCAGCCGGGTCAGGTCGACGCAGACCACCGACAGGGACAGCACCGGAGCGGCGCCGCCGGTGGCCCCGAGCGCCGGTTCAGAGACTGCGCGCATGGACTCTCCTCCAGCTGGCGGACTCGGTCCCGTACACGGCGGCGACCTCGTCGGCCACCTCCGGCAGGGCGTCGACCACTGTCACCCCCCGCACACCCGCGCGGTGTCCGGCGGAGTCGGTGACGTACAGACCGGCCAACCCGCCGGACCGGTGCAGGTGGTCGAGGCGACGCAGGCCGGTGCCGGTCGGACGCAGGTGGGTGACGACGGCCGAGATCCGCAGCTCGGGCGCGTACGTCCGGAGCGCGGCGACCGCCGCGACCAACGTCCCCGCGCTGGTGACCAGATCGTCGACGACGACGGCGTGACCGGTCCGGGGCATCGCCGCCACCTGCGGGACGACGGTCCGCACCTCGTCGGGCCCGAGGCGTCGCTTGACGAGGCCGACGGTGGGGAGTCCGAGTGCCGCACCGAGCCGACGCACGTGCGGATGACCGCCGGTGTCGGGAGCCACCAGACACGTCGGGGGCGTGTCGAGGCGTTCCAACAGGTGACGGTGCAGGGGCTGGGCCGCGACCAGGGACAGCCCCGGGCGGTGGAACAGGGCACCCAGCTGGTCCTCCGCCCCGGACGCGATCGCGATCAGGTGGTTCAGACCGGCCGCCGCGGCCAGGTCGGCGAGGAGCCGTGCGAACAGCGGGCGACGCTGACCCGGGACGAGCCGGTCGTGCCGGGCGTAGGCGAGGTGGGGGACGAAACCGCAGATCGACCCGGCACCGTGGTCCCGGTAGGCCCGGGCGGTGGCCAACAGCGACACGATGGCGGCGTCGGGGCTCTGGGCGGGGCCGGTGAGCGACTGCACGATCAGGACCGGTCGGCCGCGAGGATGGGCGGGAACGTCGACGCAGAGCTCCCCGTCGGGAAAGTGCCCGTCGACCCGGTGGTGGAGGTCGACGTCGTGTCCGTGCCGGGTCAGCGCGTCGACCAGATGAGACTCCTGGTCGGGGAAGTCCTCGGTGAAGGCCCGACACGTCGCCACGATTGTCGCGTCGGTCACCGTCCGACCGCCTCGGGGCATGGCCACACCAGGTCGAGGGCCTGGTCGATGTCGACCCCGTCGTAGCGGTGGGCGGCGATCGCGGCGAGGTTCGGTGTGCTGTTCACCGCGACCGTGTGGCGCAGCGCGCTGAACAGTGGGAAGTCCGAGTCGGAGTCGCCGAACGCGACGACCTCGTCGGTGTCGATGCCCAGCCGCTGTTGCAGCTCGCGGACGACTGTGGGCTTGTCCTCGGGGTTGAGGATCCGGGTCGGGTACGTCGATCCGTGGACGTGGTCGAACCCGGGGAAGCACTCCGCGAACTGCCGGGGTCCCATTGTCACCAGACACGTCACGACGCCCTCCGCGCGGAGCCGCGCGAGCGCCCGCTCCACTCCCTCGATCTTGGGCGCGGCGGCGAAGGCCCGCTGGTAGAGGTCCTCGCCGAGATGTTCCCAGGACCGCAGCGCCCGCTCGGCGAAGACTGTGCTGTCGATCAGCCCGGCCCGGTAGTCGCGTTCGAGGTCGTCGATGGTGCGCGGATCACCGGCGGCGGCGGCGATCTGCTGGCAGGCGGTGGTGCGGGGCAGGAGGGTGCCGTCCAGGTCGAAGACGGCCAGGCGGATTCGCACGGCGCTCACGCCTCGGCGCTCGCCGGAGCGACGAGCCGAGCACCGGGCGTCGTCGCGGTCTGTCGATGCGCGTCACGGTGTCCGGGAGAAGCCCCACAGAAGACAGTAACGTATCGCAACAGGCAATCCTGTCTGTGTGAACGTGCACGCAGCGTTGCGCCACATGCCCCACGCCTGAAGGGCATCATACGTATGACGTGACGGAAAAATAGCCCCTCAGTAACAAGGTCAACACCCAAAGTCATGTTGACCTGCGTATCGATCAGGAAAAATAGTCATGACAACAGACAGGGCCTCCCGGGTCACGGCGGCGGACGTCGCACGGGTCGCCGGGGTGTCGCAGAGCACCGTCTCCCTGGTCGTCAACGACCGGTGGCACGGACGCGTCGGTCAGGCCGCCGTCGAGCGCATCCTCGACATCGCCGAGCGCATGGGCTACCGACCGAACGTGGCCGCCCGCATCCTGCGGCGCGGTGTCACCGGCGCGATCGCGCTGGCCGTACCCACCCTGACCAACCCGTTCTTCGGCACCGTCCACGGGGGTGCCGCGCGCGTCGGGGAGGCCCACGGCCTGGGACTGACCGTCTTCCCCGTCACCTCCGACGACGACCACGGTCCGTTCACGTCACCACACCAGGCCATCGACGGCGTACTCGCCTGCTCGCTGTCGGAACAGAAGGCCCGGGAGCTGAGCGCCGGGCTGCCGCTGGTCCTGCTCGACGCCGCCTCGGAGACCGGCGTACCGAGCGTGACCTTCGACCTCGACCGGGGCGTCGCCGAGGCGATCGGACACCTGTACGCGCTGGGCCACCGGCGGGTGCTGCACGTCCGTGGCGACCGCGACGCGTGGACCCTCCACCGACGGGCGGCCGCGTTCGACAACCAGGTCGCCCGCCGACCCGGCATGCTCGGCACCGAGCTGCGCTGCTCGTTCCACCCGCCCGAGGCCGCCGAGACGGTCCGGGTCGAACTGGCCCGCCACCCCCGGCCCACGGCGGCCCTCTGCGACGACGACAACCTCGCCGTCGCGGTCTACTCAGCCGCCGCCCGCCTCGGCCTGGCCGTGCCGCACGACCTCTCCGTCATCGGGACCGACGACCTGCCGGTCGCCGCCGTGACTACCCCACCCCTGACCACTATCGGTCTGTCCGGCCACGAACTCGGCCGGCTCGGCATGCAGGCGTGTATCGACCTGCGCGACGGCCGACCGACCCCGTCGGTCATCCTGCCGGCGTCACTGCGGATCCGTGCCTCGACGGCCCCACCACCCCAGCCCGGCTGACGCCCGGCCCGTTCGACGAACACCCCGGCGGATCCGGCTTCCGGGTTGCCCACCCGCCGGCGGCTCGTACCCTTGATCCGGTACGAAGCGGTACCCGAGCGTCCTCCGAGGTGACCACATGTCCAGTCACGCGTCCGGCCCCGTCGACCCCGCCCGCCTGCAGGACGTGCTGGACGGACCGTGGGCCGAGGTCCGCGACGCGCACCGGGAGCACCTCGACGCCCGGTTCCTCCCGGTGTACGGCGAGACCGGCGACCAGGCCCGCGATCGGATCACCCGACTCCTCGGCGAACTGCCCACCGAGGTCGGCATCGCCTCGGCCTTCCCCACCGAGTACGGCGGCCGGTCCGACATCGGTGGATCGGTCGTCGCCAGCGAGATGTTGGCACAGGTCGACCTGTCGCTGATGGTGAAGGCCGGCGTGCAGTGGGGCCTGTTCGGCGGGGCCGTCGTCGCCCTCGGCACCCGGCGGCACCACGACGCGTACCTGCGTGACATCGCCTCCGCACGGACCCTCGGCTGCTTCGCGATGACCGAGACCGGCCACGGCTCCGACGTCCAGCAACTGCGCACGACCTGCACCTACGACCCGCAGACCCAGACCTTCGACCTGCACACCCCGCACGAGGCGGCCCGCAAGGACTACATCGGCAACGCCGCCCGGGACGGGCGGATGGCAGTGGTCTTCGCCCAGCTGATCACCCAGGGACGACGCCACGGCGTCCACGCCTGGCTGGTGCCGATCCGCGACGCGCAGGGCGTCCCGCTGCCCGGGGTGACGATCGGCGACGCGGGCCCCAAGGCCGGGCTCCTCGGGGTGGACAACGGTCGGATCGCCTTCGACCACGTCCAGGTGCCCCGGGACATGCTCCTGGACCGGTACGGTCAGGTCGCCGAGGACGGCACGTACTCCAGCCCGATCGACAACGACGCCCGACGCTTCTTCACCATGCTCGGCACCCTGGTCCGGGGGCGGGTCAGCGTGGGTGGCGCCGCGTCGGCGGCCACCAGGTCGGCGTTGACGATCGCGGTCCGCTACGGGGACGTCCGACGCCAGTTCGACACCCCGGGTGCCGACCGGGAGGTCCTGCTCAACGACTACCTGGCCCACCAGCGCAAGCTCCTGCCCGCCCTGGCCACCACGTACGCGCTGCACTTCGCCCACACCGAACTGGTCACCGCCCTCTGCGAGGTGCAGGAGGCCGCCGACCAGGTCGACGAGCACCGGCAACGGGAGGTGGAGGCCCGGGCCGCAGGTCTCAAGGTCGCACAGACCTGGCATGCCACCCGCACCATCCAGATGTGCCGCGAGGCGTGCGGGGGTGCCGGCTACCTGGCCGAGAACCGGCTGCCCGGTCTGAAGGCCGACATCGACGTCTTCACCACCTTCGAGGGCGACAACACGGTCCTGCTCCAGATGGTGGCCAAGGGACTGCTGACCGGCTACCGGGACGAGTTCGGCTCGCTGGACGGCTGGGGCCGGGCCTCCTTCGTCGCCGAGCAGGTCCGCGAGATGATGATCGAGCGGACCGCCGCCCGGTCGCTCATCCACCGGCTGATCAGCGCCGTACCCGGCCAGGACGACGAGGTCGCCGTCACCGACCGCGGCTGGCAGCTCAAGGTGTTCGAGGACCGCGAGAAGCACCTCCTCGACGGCGCGATCCGCCGCCTGCGCAACGGCGCCACAGTCAAGAAGGACCGCCCCTTCGACATCTTTAACGACGTCCAGGACCACGTCCTGACCGTCGCCGCCGCGCACATCGACCGGATCACCCTGGAAGCCTTCGTGGCGGGCATCGAGAACACCGCCGACCCGGAGGTCCGCGCCCTGCTCTCCCGGGTCTGCGACCTGTACGCCCTCACCGTCGTCGAGACCCACAAGGGGTGGTTCCTGGAGCACGGCCGACTCACCCCGGCCCGATCCAAAGCGGTCACCGCCGTGGTGAACGGCCTCCTCAAGGAACTCCGACCGCACATGGGCACGCTCGTCGACGGCTTCGGCATCCCGGACACCTGGCTGCACTGCGCCATGCTGCGTGAGGAACCCGGCCGCCAGGAGACCATGGCCGCCCACGACGCCGCCGCCGACCCCCAGGCGATCCCGGCCTGACAGGACGGTGGACCCCGGTACGGGCACTGCTGGACTACCCTCGCCGCCGTGACCACAGCGGAGATCGAAGCACCAATCGTCGGCGTCACCGTCTACCCGGACCGAGCCCGGATCACCCGCCGGGGCAACACCCGGCTGGCCGTCGGCGAGCACCGGGTACGCATCGCGCCGCTCCCCCTCGGCCTGCGGCGGGACTCGATCCGGGTCGGTGGCCGGGGTGCGGTCACCGTCCTCGGCGTGGACGTGACCGCCTGGCGGCAGGCCCGCAGCAGCGACGGGCAGGTCAGCGCCCTCGAACGGCGTCACCGGGAACTCACCGGGGAACTCGCCGAGATCGACGACGCGGACGCTGTCGAGGACCAGCGGGGCCAGTTCCTCGCCCGTCTGGCCGAACGGGCCGGCGGCACGTACGCCAGGGCGCTGGCCACCGGCGACGCCACCCCGACCGACGTGGCGGCCTTCACCGACACGGTCGCCGGTCAACTCGCCGACTCCCGCGCCCGGCGACGGGAGTCCGCCCGCCGCCGCACCGACCTGGCCGAGGAACTCGCCGTCGTCGCGCGTGACCTCGACGCCGCCCACGGGAAGCGCGAACCGGACCGGCTGGCCGCCGAGGTCACCGTCTCCGTCGACGCCGACGACACCGACCTCGACCTGGAACTCACCTACCTGGTCGACGGCGCCCGTTGGCAGCCCACCTACGATCTGCGGCTGGTCGAGGAGACGGTCACCGTCACCTGGTTCGGGCTGGTCAGCCAGGACACCGGGGAGGACTGGCCGGAGTGCGACCTGCACCTGTCCACCGCCCGACCGGCGACGTCGACAGCCGTACCGGAACTGTCCCCCTGGTACATCGACCGGGTCCGGCCCGCGCCGCCGCCGCCCGCACCGGGGGCGGCGTTCGCGGAGATGCCGGTTCCCCTCGCGTTCGGCGCCGCCCCGCCCCCCTCCGGTGCCGTGGCCCGCTCCGCCGCACCACGGCCGAGGGTCCGCGAGACCGTCGCCGAGGTCGAGCAGGGGATCACCGCCGCCACCTACCGTCCGGCCCGCCCGGTGGGGGTACCCGCCGACGGCAGCGCGCACCGGGCCACCATCGCGGTCCTGGAACTACCGGCCCGGCTGGACCACGTGACGGTCCCGGTGCACGCCACCGAGGCTCACCTGCGCGCCACCGTCCACAACACCTCGGAGCACACGCTGCTCGCCGGGCCGGCGTCGGTCTTCCACGACGCCGACTTCGTCGCGGCCACCCGGTTGCCGATCTGGGCACCGGGAGAGGAGACCGAACTGGCCCTCGGGGTGGACGACCGGCTGCGGGTGGAACGGACCCTGCACCGGCGCACCGAGAGCAAGGCCACCCTGGGCTCCACCCGACGGCGGGAGGTGGAGTACCGGGTCACGGTCACCAACCACACCCCGCGCCCGGCCGCCGTCGAGGTGCGCGACCAGCTGCCGGTGTCCCGCGACGACGCGGTGGTCGTACGGGAGACCACAGTGGTCCCCCCGCCGACCGAGCGGACCGAGTTGGGCGAGCTTACCTGGCGGCTCCGGCTCGGACCGGGCGAGAGCGGTGAGATCGGCATGGGCTTCCGGGTGGAGATGGCCAAGGGGGTCGAGCTGACCGGCTGGCGGGAGTAGCCCGGCTGGGCACCGGACGCCGAGTCCGGTGCCCGGGCGGTCACGGTCGGGGGCGTCGGGACGCCCGCTCGTGGCGGTCGCAGGCGCGGGCGTGGGCGATCCCGAGCAGCCGGTCGACCTCGGGGAGCAGGTGCGGGCCGGGCGCGACGACGCCGGCGAAACCGTACAGTCCGTAGCCCGGGTGCGGTGCGACGGTGTCCAGCCGGGCGAAGTCGAACTCGTGCCGGTGTTCCTCGAAGTCCTTGGGTGGAAAGCCGAACAACCGCTCGAACTCGGCTCGCCCCAGGTCGAGGTTGAGCCGGAAGACACCCGGACGGTCGAGTCGGGCGGACTCGTCGAAGCCGGGTACGTCGTGGTCGACGATGGTGGCGAACGGTCGGCGACGGTCGGGGCCGACGGAGAAGAACCTGTCGCCCCACGAGCCCTCGGGTGAGCCGTTCTCCTCGCTCGCCACGAACTGTTCGACCCCGGGCAGCGCGAGGATCCGGTCGGCGAGCATGGCCGGGGCGGTGCCGGTCGGGACGTGCAGCACGAGGTCGGTGTGCGCGATGGTGGCCTGGTCCAGCGGGAAGTACCTGTGGTCGTGGGTCCGCCGGTCGCCGGGTTCCACGTCGCAGGCCCGGACGTACCGGGGAAGCCGGTCGTCGCGGTGGAGCCTGCCCTCGTACGTCGAAGGGGCGGGTGCCTCGATGTCGAGTGCCGGGCTCGCGCCGAGGCTGCCGGTGATCACCGCGTACCGGTCGCCGAGCAGCGTGGCCACGATGGCACCGGCACTGCACCACGACAGGTCCATCCCGGCCATGGTCATGGTGCTCGGGTGGCGTTGCAGGTGCCGGTTGTGGGCGAAGACCAGGGTCGGTCCCCGGTGCGCCTCGATCGAGCGGATCGCCATCAGGTTCTCGGCCATCAGCGCGTCGCGGACCCCGACCAGGCGGGCGACGCGCTCGGGCTGCGGCAACGGGGCGGCGGCCTCGGCGTGGTAGCGCAGCAGCCCGACCGCGCTGGTGACCTGCACGTGGGCCGCCTGCCAGCCCTCGGGTCGCCGGGGTGCCTGCAGGTACAGCTCGGTCAGCAACCCGTCGGCGATCACCCGGAGGCGCTGGGCGTCGGCGGAACGTCCGATCGACCGACCCGGTTCCCAGACCGCGTCCGGTTCACTCCACAGTGCCTCGTCGCCGACGAGGTCGTCGATCTCGTCGGCGCGGTCGGAGTCGAGGAAGGCGCAGACCCGCAGGAGGTGGCGGCGGGGACTCGGAGCGCCTTCGATCTCCAGCGGAGCGTCGAAGCCGTGCACCGTCAGGCGGTCGGCGGCCGGCCGTCCGGCGTTCCACTCCCGCATCCGCAGGAGCAGGTCGCGGTTGGCCGGGGCGGCACCGAAGCCGTGGCTGAACCCTTCGGCGAGAGCCCGGTCGAGCGGCACCGTGGTGCCGCCCCCGACGAACTCGTCGGCGAGCAGTCCGGCGGCCCGGTCGCTCTCCAGCGCGATCGACCGGTAGCCCTGGTCGGCCAGCGCCAGGAAGGTGTCGTTACGCAGTTGGAGGAAGGCCGACTCGCCGTGGGTGGGCTCGCCGAAGGCGAGCAGGGTCGGGGGTACGGACAGCAGATCGAGTGAGAAGGTCACCCCTTCTACCGTATCGTTGGACAGCCCGTTGAGACTTCAACACGAACAGCCTCGAAACAACCCCCGAAACCCTCAAACACCCTTTCGTACGCCGACGCCGGTCGGCGCAGGACGGGACGACCCCACGGTGTGTGCCGCAACGACGCGTAGGTGTCGGTCGACCCAGCCGTTTCAGGCCGTCGCGCCGCCGTCGATGGCGATCGCCGCGCCGGTGATGTGCCGTCCGCCCTCGCCCACCAGGTGGCTGACCGTCGCCGCCACGTCCTCGGGCGTCGCGTACCGGCCGAGCGCGATGTGCGATCGCTGGGCGTCGGCCGCAGCGCTGTCCGCCGGGTTCATGTCGGTGTCGGTGGAGCCGGGCAGGACCAGGTTGACCGTGATGCCGCGCGGCCCGAGTTCGCGGGCGAGCGCCCGGGTCAGTCCGTTGACGGCGCTCTTGGTCATGGCGTAGGCGCTCACCCCGGGGGCCGGGACCCGGCTGGAGAAACTGCTGCCGACGTTGACGATGCGCCCGCCCTCGCCGAGGTGACGGAGGGCGGCCTGGGTGGTGAGGTACACCCCCCGGACGTTGACGGCGACGGCCCGGTCGAGGTCGTCGAGGGTGACCGCCTCGATCGCACCACCAACGAACACCCCGGCGTTGTTGACCAGGATGTCCAGCCGCCCCAGTTCGGCGACCGCCCGGTCGACGGCACCGGCCACCGCTGTGGCGTCGGCGCTGTCGCTGCGGATCGCCAGGCCCCGACGCCCGTACGCCTCGATGGCGGCCACCACCGCCTTCGCGCTCTGCTCGTCGGTGCGGTACGTGAACGCCACGTCGACGCCGTCAGCGGCGAGCCGGCATGCGACGGCGGCACCGATACCACGGCTACCACCCGTGACCAGGGCGACTCTCGCGAAACTGATCGTCATCCCGTCATCCTGACAGTCGACTCAGGATGACGTTCATCCGGGTGGACGGCACCGACGCCTCGTTCAGGGCAGGTGCGGCGAGGCGTGGCGACGTAACAGGTCGTGGAGCCGGGGCGCGAGGTGACGGGCGTACGTGGCGGTCAGGTGGTGTGCGTCCCGGTAGACGAGCAGCCCGTCGATCACGGCGGGGCACTGTTCGGTGGGGCAGATCGCGGGGTTGACGTCGATCAGGTCCACGTCGGGCAGGGCGGCGGCGGCCCGCTCCTGGGGGAGACCGACGGCGAGGGCCCGCTGTCGTGGTTGGGCGCAGGCGGTGAGCCGTTCCCGGTTGGCCGAGACGCACTCGGCCATGTCCCGCTGGAAGGCGGGTGTGTCCCGGATGACCACCAGGGGCAGTCCGGCCCGGGTCAGTTCCGACCAGGTCTGGGTCAGCGCCGTGGTCTGGGCGTCCGTGGTGGCCGGTCCCGGCGGCGGGGTGCTGCCGGCGACCATCGGAACCTGCGTCACGCTGGAGACGATCACCATCCGGGGGCGGCGTTCACCGGTGAGCGCCGACCGGAGGGTGCGGTTCCACTGTGTGCAGCTGGGGTCGGTGCGTCCGGCGACGCTCGTCGGTGTCGCCAGGAAGGAACAGGTCGTCTTGATGTATGTGACCAGCCGCCAGCCGCGCTGGGCGGCGATGACCTGGAGGGCCGGCACCCAGTGCGCCGCGTGGGAGTCGCCGACCAGCGCCACCTCGACCGGTGAGTCGCCGTCGCCGTAGACGCAGCTGCGCAGGTGCGACTCCTGTGCCTGGGTGATGCAGTCGTCCCGGTAGACGTCGGGCAGGTCGTCACGGGCGTGCAACGGGTCGGGCGTGATGCTGGGGTACCTGTCGACGGGGGCGGCGGGGAGCCCGCCTCCGGGTGCCCCGTCCACCGGGGCGGCACCGGGGGGTTGCGCCTGGTTCGCGGTGGGCGGGACCGACGGGGGCGGTGGGCGTACCGCCAGTTGCAGTCCGAGACCCGCCGCGACGGTGAACCCGGTGGCGACCAGTCCCATCCGCAGGGTGCGGGCTTTGGAGAACTGCGCGTACCGGACGGGGTTCTCCACCAGGAGGTGGGTCAGGACCGCCGGGATCGCGGAGACGACGATCATCATCAGCCCGGCGGTGGTGCTCAGCGGGCCCCACCGCGCCTGCGCCACCACCAGCAGCGGCCAGTGCCACAGGTACCACGAGTACGACACCACGCCCACTGCCCGCATCGGTCGCCATTCGAGCAGCCACGCCGGCCCGTACCGACCGGCCCCGGGACCGGCCGCGATGATCGCGGCAGCGCCGAGGGTGGGCAGGAGCGCGACGTGACCGGGGTACACCGCCGTCTCCGGCCGGATCAGGATCGCGGCGAGGGCGACGGCGGACACCCCGGCCCAGCCGAGCGCGACCGCCGCCGGGCGCGGCAGCCGGGACAACTGTCCCGCCAGGATGGCCAGGGCACCCCCCAGTGCCAGTTCCCACATCCGGGTCGTGGTGACCAGGTACGCCCTTGCGGGGTCGGCGTGGCTCAGATGGACCGACCAGGCCAGGGACGGGACGCCGACCAGGGCGATGGCGACCAGCAACCGGGCGGACGTCGGGTCGCCGAGCAGCGGCCTGCGGTGCCGCCCCGACGGGATGTGCCACCCCGTCCACCCCGGCCCCGGTGTCGCGGCGTCGGGCCGGCGGCGGACGGCGAACGTGACGGCGGCGAGCAGGAGCAGCGGCCAGAACAGGTAGAACTGCTCCTCCACGGCGAGGGACCAGAAGTGCTGGAGGATGCTCGGTGCCTCCTCGGCACGCAGGTAGTCGGTGGACTGGTCGACCAGCCGCCAGTTCATCGCGTACACCGCGCTGGCCAGGGCGTCCCGGGCGGTCTCTGCCCAGCGGATCGGCGGCAGGTACAGGTAGGTGAGCAGGAGGCTGGCCACGACGACGACGCTGGCGGCCGGGAGCAGCCGCTTGGCCCGACGGACGTAGAAGGCGGTGACGGAGATCGTGCCGGTGCGGCGCATCTCGTCGACGAGAAGACCGGTGATCAGGAAACCGGAGATCACGAAGAAGACGTCCACGGCGACGAAGGCGCCGGGGAGAGCGGACACCCCGGCGTGCCCGAAGAGGATCAGGACGAGCGCGAGCCCGCGTAGTCCCTCGATGTCCGTGCGGAACCGGCCCGCCAGGATCAGCCCTTCGCCGCCCGCTGGTCGACTCATCTCCACCCCTTTCCTGGCGGAGCATAGGCGCGAAATGCGGACTGAGTAGGCTTTTGAACCTTTTAGACGATGCACCACCTGTCAGCACCCGGCAGCACAAAGTTGTCCCGATCAGGCGGCAGCAGACCCGGTACCCCACGGCGTTGAGGGAGAGGAGTTCTCCCCTCGAACGCGCAAGGAGTCACATCGATGGCATGGAACCGCAAGCAGGTCAGGGCGGGGCTGGCGGTCACGGCCGCCGTGACCGTCGCCCTCGGCGTCGGCATCGGCGCCGCCGGTGCCAGCGGCCGACAGCACTGGTGGGGAGGGGGGGAGAAGCAGCCGGCACCGACGTCGAGCCCGACCTCCGAGGTCGGCTCGTCACCTGCGACACAGGCACCCGACGCGCCCCCGAGCGTTCCCGCGACAACAGCTCCGCCGTCACCGAGCGCGACACCGTCGCCCACCACGTCGACCTCCGCCTCCCCGAGCGCGAAGCCCACCGTCGCCCCGACGGCGTCCACCCGCGCGGCCACCCCGACCGCGACGTCGTCGCCGTCGGCGACGAGGACCCGTACGACCGCCGCCGCCACGTGGACGCCCCCGCCCGGCAACGCGAGGTTCGACTACCAGATCGGCAGGCCGTACCCGCCGGCCTCCGGGGTCCGCGTGGTCAGCCGTGACATGGAGGCCAGCCCGGCCCCCGGGTTGTACAACATCTGCTACGTCAACGCCTTCCAGGCCCAGCCCGGTGCCGAGTCGTGGTGGAAGAACAACCACCCTGAACTGCTGCTGCGCGACGCCCGGGGCAACCTCGTCGTCGACGAGGGCTGGAACGAGTTGATGTTCGACTTCTCGACCGCTGCCAAGCGGACGGCGCTGACCAGGATCGTCGGCGGCTGGATCGACCAGTGCGCCCGTAAGGGGTTCAAGGCCATCGAGCCGGACAACCTGGACTCGTACCTCCGCTCCAAGGGCCTGCTGACCCACTCCCAGGCCGTCGCGTACGCCACGTCCCTGGCCTCCTACGCCCACGGTAAGGGTCTCGCCGTGGCGCAGAAGAACCTCGCGGAGCTGACCACCGCCGAGGCGCGGCGGATCGGGTTCGACTTCGCCGTCGCCGAGGAGTGCGCCACCTGGAACGAGTGCGACGCCTACACCCGGACGTACGGTGACCGGGTGATCGTGATCGAGTACACCCGGAGCAGCTTCGACAAGGCCTGCCGCAGTCACGGCAGTACCCTCTCCGTCGTGCTGCGCGACCTGAACGTCACCGCCCCCGGTTCGGGGTCGTACGTGTCGAAGGCCTGCTGAGCCGCTGACCGATGTCTCACGCCTCGGTGATCTCCGGTGACCCTCCCGGGCCCGGAGATCGCCGACGGCCAGGCGAACAGGCCACGATGACCACGAACGAGTCGACGGACGTGCGGTCCGGTCACGCGGAGGACTTCGACGACTTCGTGCACGGGCGCGGACGGGCACTGCTCAGGTTCGCGTACGTGCTGTCCGGCGACGCGTACCTCGCCGAGGACATCGTGCAGGAGGTCCTGGCCCGGATGCACAGGCACTGGGACAGGATCACCGCGATGCACCACGCCGAGGCGTACGTGCGGACCGCGATCGTGCGGCAGTTCCTGTCCTGGCGGCGACGACGGGCGTCCCGGGAGGCGATCCTCGCCGACGTGCCCGAACCGGCCGGCCTCGACGAGCCCCAACACCGGGTGTTGGCCCGCGCCCACATGTGGCAGCTGCTGGCCGGGCTCCCCCGCGCCCAGCGGGCCGTGCTCGTCCTGCGGTTCTACTGCGACCTGCCGGACGACGAGATCGCCACACTGCTGGGCTGCGGAGAGTCGACGGTCCGGTCGCAGGCGTCACGCGCCCTCGCCCGGATGCGGACCGTGCTGAGCGAGAAAGGGGTGGACGGCAATGGATGACCTGGATCGGTTGCTCGCCGAGACGATGCACCGGGCTGTCGACAGCGCCCCCTCCGAGGCCGGGCTGCTCCACACGGTCCACGACCGGGCCCACAGGTACCGCAGACGCCGGATCGTCACCCGACTGTCCGCCGTGGCGTTGGTGGTGGCCGTCGGCGTACCGGCGGCGGCGGTGATCGCCACCCGACCGGATCCCGCGGTCGTGCCGCCGTCGTCGCCCGCCACTGCCACGGCCGACCGCCGCGTGACCCTCGTCGACGGGTGGACGGCACCGACGTTCCCGTACACGCTGCCCGCCAAGGACGGCATGACCGCCCCCATCGCTTCCGTGGACGGCGGGAAGCCGATCGCCTTCTTCGAGGCCACCGAGCTGCGCCACCACGCCGACGTCACCGTCACCGTGTCGGGGTCGAGGCCGACGTTCACCACCTCCGCCACCGAACAGCCGATGCGGGTACGCGGGAAGACCGGCACGTTCCGGACCGTCGACGTCTCGCCCGCGAAACAGCTCACCCTGTACTGGCGGGAGTCGTCGACCCGGTGGATCCAGTTGGCCACCGACGACACGTACACCCCGGAGCAGGTGGTGTCACTCGCCGACTCGCTCTCCCCGGCGTCGATCCGGGTCCTTCCCCCGTTCGATCTCGACCGCAGCCCCGCCGGCCTGGTGGCCGACAGCGTCACCGCGTCCCGGATGACCTTCCGCACGCCGTCCTCCGCACCGGGCAGGGCGGGGTTCCGCACCGTCCTGCGCGAACAGCGGCAACTCACCGGTGTCAACCGGAAGGTCAACGGGGACGACGCCGTGCTCACCCGCCGAGCCGACCGGGTCACGCTCGCCGTCGACGTCACCTACTGGGAGGCCACCCTGGAGGTGACAGTCGACGACGGCCTCACCATCAGCGACTCCGACCTGCTGAGGTACGCCGAGGGCGTGACCATCCTCAACCGCTCCAACCCGGAGTGAGCCCCTCACCCCCGACCGTCGGCGGGTTCGTCCCCGCCCACCGGCGCGGTCCGGTGCATCCCCGTCGACGGCGGGGTGGACCCGTCCAGCGCCGCACCGGCCAGCCGCCGGCCGAGCACCGGCGCCAACTTGAACAGGTTGTCGCCGTACACCGCCAGGACGCGGCCCCGACGCAGGACCCGGTAGCCGTCGTCGAGCCCCGGGGTGGTCGTACAGTGCAGGAGTTCGCGCACCTGCGGGTCGACGGCGGTGAGGTACCGCCGGACGTAGCCGGTGACGACCCGCCGGGACGCCTGGGTCGCGTGGTCGCGGCCGGCCTCCCACCGGACGTCGTCGCGGCCCACGTGCGCGCCGACCGCCCACTCCCCCGGGCCGCTGAGATGCTGGTACGTGTCCAGTCCGTCGGAGGACCTGCTGATCCAGCACTGGAACCGCTCCCGCTCCGACCCCTGCCGCAACGCGAACGTGAACCGCACGTGGTGGTTCAGGTCCGGGGGTGTGTAGATGCCCACCTGGGCCGCCAACCCCGAGGTCGCCGCGCCGGCGCAGACGACCGCCGCGTCGAACACCTCCGCCGAGGTGCTGCTGCGCACCCGTACTCCCCCCGTCGTCTCCTCGACGGCGAAGACGGTGGCCTCGCGGACCACCGAGGAGGTCACGGACCGCAGGTACGCGCCGACCCGGGCGGCCCGCACCACCCCGCCGGCGTGGTCGACGAGTGACTGGGCCGGGATCTCGCCGGCGGGCAGCCGCAACAACGGCGAGGTCGGCCCGACGACGCTGTGCCGGGCACCGGCGGCGGACATCGCCGCCGCCCAGGCACTGACGTCAGGGCCGCTGACCACCGTCTCGGTGTCGTCGATCAGCTCTTCGGCGGCGTCCCGGGACCAGGCGTCGTACATCCGGCGGGACCGGATCGCCAGGTCCACCAGTTCCGCGTCGGTGTGCGCGAGCCTGAAGATCCGCGAGCCGCCGACGGAGCGCTCCCCCATCGGCCGACCCCTGTCGTAACAGACCACGTCGGCACCCTGCCCGAGCAGGGCGACAGTGGTGGACAGACCCACCACACCCGCGCCGACTACCGCCACCCTCATCCGCCGCCTCCGCCGCCTCCGTCGACCCTGCACAGTGCAGGGTCCGTCCGGTCCCGTGTCACACCGACGAGGTCGGCCCGGCCGTCCGCCGTCGCGACGGGTTCAGGCCGACCGGCGGTCACCGGCCGACGGCCTCTCGACGGTGGTCTTGACGCCGCAGGCCGACCGAAGCCTTCACCTGCACCACATTCCGCACATCGGGACCGATCAGGCGGAGGCGACCCTCCGCCCGCAGGAGTGAAGATCCACCCGACGGCTTGGATCGTGCGGGCGGCTGCCGCTAGGACGCCTGGCGGATGGGCAGGTCCGCCCGCCACACGTCGGCCAGGTCGCTCAGGGAGACGTCGAGGGCCTGACTCAGGCAGACCACGGTGCCGAAGGCGGGGGCGGGGAGGCGACCCGCCTCGATCTTGCGCAACGTCTCGGGGGAGATACCGGCAGCCAGCGCCACCTCGACGAGGCTGCGACCGGCTCGCGCCGCCCGGAGGGCGACTCCGAGGCGCTGGCCCGCTGCGATCTGTTCGGCGGTGAGTGGTTGGCGAACCATTCCCGCAGGATACCCCCGTCGAGCGGACGACCCCGCGTGGTATAAAAATCCCGGTATAGAAATACCGGAAGAGGGAGGCTGTCGTGATCGAGCTCAAGTCCGCCGAGGAGATCGGCCGGATGGCGGTGACCGGCCGGTTCGTCGGTGAACTGCTCGCCGAGCTGGGCGACGTCGCCGCGGTCGGCGTCAACCTGATGGACCTCGAACACCACGCCCGACGGCGGATCGCCGAGCGCGGCGCCGAGTCCTGCTACTGGGACTACGCCCCGTCGTTCGGCCGAGGCCCGTTCCGCAACGTGCTGTGCCTGTCGGTCAACGACGCGGTCCTGCACGGCCTCCCGCACGACTACCTGCTGCGCGACGGCGACCTGCTCAGCATCGACATGGCGGTGGGCATCGACGGGTGGGTCGCCGACTCGGCCCGCTCCGTCGTCGTGGGCACCCCGGACCCCGAGGACCTGAGGCTGATCGAGGCGACCGAGGTCGCCCTGGAGGCCGCCATCGAAGCCGCCCAGCCCGACGGCCGCCTCGGCGACGTCTCGGCGGCGATCGGCGAGGTCGCCCGCTCCTACGGGTACGGCGTCAACGGCGAGTTCGGCGGCCACGGCATCGGACGCACCATGCACGAGGCTCCGCACGTCTCCAACGACGGGCGCGCGCGCCGGGGGATGAAGCTCGTCCCGGGCCTCACCATCGCCATCGAGCCCTGGTTCTGCCGCTCCACCGACAAGATCGTGTTCGACGAGGACGGCTGGACGATCCGCTCGGCCGACGGGTCCCGTACCGCCCACTCGGAACACACAGTCGCCATCACCCCGTCCGGCCCCCAGGTCCTGACCCGGCGCCCCGCCGCCGCCTGACCCACCCCCACCACCCACATAGTTGCCGCACTGGAAAGCATCTCGTATGCTTTCCAGCATGGAAAGTATCGAGCCGACGCCGAACCGCCACCAGGCAGCCGCCGACCTCGACGCCGTCGCCGCCGCCCAGCACGCGGTCCGGAACCGCCCCTGGCCGCGCTGGATCTACCTCGCCAACGCCCTACTGCTCGGTGCGATGGCGCTGACCCCGCTACTGGAATCGGCCAGGTTGGGAGCCTGGATCACCCTGGGCATCGCCGTGTTCGCCCTCAACTACTGGGCAGGACACCAGATCGGCACACCGTTCGCGATCCCCACCAGCCGTGGGTTCCTCGCCGCCGTCGCCCTGGCGGCAGCCTTCCTCGCCACGGCGATGATCGCCGGTGACGCCGACGCGACGTGGCTGGTAGTGGCCTGCGCGGCGGGAACCTCGATCAGCTACACGATCGGTTCGGTGCTGCACCACCGGAGCACCCGCAGGTGACCGGTGAACTGGATCCGATCATCCACCCCACCAACCGGCTGAAGATCTGCGCCATGCTCGCCACGGCGACGACGGTGGAGATGTCGGTAGTCAAGGACACCCTCGGCCTGACCGCCTCCGCGTTCAGCAAACAGGTCGCCGCACTCGTCGACGCCGGGTACGTCACCCAGGAACGTTCCCAGATCGACTCCCGTCGGATCTGGCTGACGTTGACCCGGGAGGGGAAGAGGGCGTACCGCGACCACGTCGCGGCCCTCCAGGCCATCGTCGCCGACTCGACGCGTACCACCTGAACGCCGGGACTTCCATCGATCCGCACGGAAGGTGGACCCCGACGCTGAGGATGGTGTCCCGATATGTGAGCCATGGTGAGCTACCGCACGATTCACCCCACACGTGAACCTCGGGGTGCCGGTCGGAGTAGGGAGACCGACCGCACGAAGACCGCCGGCGGGTGCTCCACCGGCCACGAACCAGAGGACCACAGTGGACAATCTCAACCCGGACTCCCTGGCGTCCGGACGTCCCTGCCCGCCCCGGCGTACGGAGGCCGAAAAGGCCAGGGGCCGCGCGGGTGGGCGCGACCCAGTACGCCGGGCCGTGGCTCACCGGAGCGTCTGCGCGCCGATGACGGAGAGGACCTGGAGCTTCTCGTAGCTCTCACTGCCGGGAACAGCGGTGTAGACCAGAAGTGCGTGCGCCTGCCCCGGGTCGACGAGCTGCTGACAGTTCAGCTCCAGCTCGCCGACCTCGGGGTGGACGAAGTGTTTGACCTCGCGGGGACGTACCCCGATCTCGTGGTCCTCCCACACCCGCCGGAACTCCTCGCTCCCGGCCAGCAACAGCTCGGCCAGGTGCGCGGCGCGGGAGCCGGGCCCCCGCAGGGTGACCTTCTCGCGCAGCCCCGACGCCCACATCCGGCTCAGGAAGGCGTGGTCGCGCGGCGCGTAGAGCCGACGGGCGGCGGGGTCGGTGAACCACCGGTACCCGGCGCTGCGGGCCGGACCGGTGTGCCTCGTGTTGTCCCCGGTGAGGGCCACCCCCAGCGGGGACTGCCGCAACGTCTCACCGAGTTCGGTGACGATCTCGGCCGGGGTGTCGTCCAGGCGGTCGAGCACCCGCAGCAACCCGGGACTGATGTGCTCGGTGGCGGTCCCCCGGGGTGGCGGTGTGTGCCCGGCGAGCCGGAACAGGTGGTCCCGCTCGTCGATCGACATGTGCAGCCCCTGGGCTATGGAGGCGAGCATCCCCTGGGACGGCTGGGGGCCGCGTTCCCGCTCGATCCGGGAGTAGTAGTCGACGGACATGTGGCACAACGACGCGACCTCCTCGCGCCGCAGCCCGTCGGTCCTGCGACGTCGCCCACGCGGCAACCCCACGTCCTCCGGTTGCAGCGCCGCACGCCGGTTACGAAGAAACTGCGCCAACCCGGTGCGATCGATCACGACGTTCTCCCTTCGATGTACTGCCCCCGGTTCTACAGTCCGATCGAGACCGTAGCCACGCCCCGTCGATCCCCCCGTCCGAGCGAAGGGGGATCCGGTGAGCCTGGGATCGACAGGCCGTGGCTACCACCGGCGGTCCGGTCGACGATTGACGGCGTACCCCGAGGAACCGGACGACCCAGGGAGCAGAAGCCGTGTCACGTACTCCGATCGACGTCACAGTCCCCGACCTCACCGGTAAGCGGGCCGTCGTCACCGGCGCCAGCGACGGGATGGGCCTGGGGATGGCCGCCCGGCTGGCCGCAGCCGGTGCCGAGGTGATCCTGCCCGTCCGCAACCGGGCCAAGGGCGAGGCCGCCGTCGCCAGGATCCGGCAGACCACGCCCGACGCCGACGTCTCGCTGCGCAGCCTCGATTTGTCCAGCCTGGACTCGGTAGCGGCCCTGGCCGACACCCTCCGTGGTGAGGGCCACCCGATCCACATCCTGATCAACAACGCGGGGGTGATGCGGCCACCGGACCGGCAGACCACCGCCGACGGATTCGAACTCCAGTTCGGGACCAACCACCTCGGGCACTTCGCCCTCGTCGCCCGTCTGCTCCCACTGCTGCGCGCCGGCAGCGCCCGGGTGACCTCCCAGGTCAGCATCGCCGCCCGCCGAGGACGGATCAACTGGGACGACCTCAACTGGGAGCGGTCGTACGACGGCATGCGCGCCTACAGCCAGTCGAAGATCGCGTTCGGGCTCTTCGGCCTGGAACTGGAGCGCCGCAGCGCCGCACACGGCTGGGGCGTGACCAGCAACCTCTCCCACCCCGGAGTGGCCCCCACCAGCCTGCTGGCCGCCCGCCCCGAGCTGGGGCGCAGCCGGGACACCCCGGCGTACCGGCTGATCCGGGCGCTGTCCGAGCGTCGGATCCTGCTCGGCACCGTGGAGACCGCGAAGCTTCCCGCGCTGATGGCGGCGACCGACCCCACCGCCAGGCCCGGTGTCCTCTACGGCCCCGGCGGACCCGGCAACCTCGGCGGTGCGCCCGCCGAGCAGCGGACCTACCCGCCGCTGCGCAGCGTCGAGGAGGCCCAGCGGGTCTGGCAGGTCTCCGAGCAGCTCACCGGGACCGCCTTCGTCCCGGCCTGAACAACGGCTCCGACGACAGTCGGTGCGGGCGGCGGCCCGGTGGCACGACCTCCTAGACTCCGCGAGGTGAGAGAGCTGTACGTCGTCACACACCCGGAAGCGACCCACCACGTCGACGGACTGGTCGGTGGCTGGTACGACTCGGACCTCACCGACCGGGGCACCGCCCACGCCGAACGGATCGCGGCGACGCTGGCCGGTCGGCTGTCGGAGGCGGGTGCCGTCGAGGTGTTCTCCTCCGACCTGCTCCGCGCCCGCCGGACGGCGCAACTCCTCGGGCAGCGCCTCGGGGTGGGGGTGGTGCTCGACCCCGACCTGCGGGAGAAGTCGTACGGCGAGGCGGGAGGACGGCCGCAGGCGTGGCTCGACGAAAGGTTCGTCCCACCCCCCGCCGTCGGTGAGCGGATGCGCCACGACGAGGGGATACCCGGTGCCGAGACGAAATGGGAGTTGGCGGTACGGACGTACGCGGCGGTGGACCGCATCCTCCGCTCGGAGGTGGTGCACCAGGTCGTGGTGACCCACGGGGGAACCGCCACCTTCGTCCTGGCGGCGTGGATCGGGATGCCCCTCGACGCGGCGGGGTCGGTGGGTTGCCGCTTCTCGCCCGGAGGGATCACCGTGCTGCGCGAGGACGACCACTTCCACAACCGGTGGATCGTCCGCCTCGACGATGTCGACCACCTGCATTGACGTCCCACCGACCGGTGGGTCTCGGTGCGGTGGCCCGCACCGGCTGACGGCGCGGCCGGGTCAACCTGCCGGTGGGCGGCGCGGCCGGGTCAACCTGTCGGCGGACGGCGCGGCCGGAGCAGCCTGTCGGTGGGCGGCGCTATCCTGCCGGCATGGCGGCCCCCGAACTGGATGAGCTGATCGTCGCGGACGCGGAGACGCTCCGCACCTGGCTGTCAGCCCACCATGCGTCCTCCCCCGGCGTCTGGCTCGCCCTGACCAGGAAAGGCGGCACTGTCACCACACTCACCTGGCAACAGGCGGTCGACGAGGGCCTCTGCTTCGGGTGGATCGACGGGCAGGCCCGCAAACGGGATCAGGAGTCCTCCTGGATCCGGTTCACCCCCCGCCGGGCCCGCAGCTCCTGGTCCCAGCGCAACGTCGGGCACGTGGCCCGGCTGGAGGCGGCGGGACTGATGCAGCCCTCCGGCCGCGCCGCGGTGGACGCCGCCAAGGCCGACGGGCGGTGGGCGGCGGCCTACGCGCCGCCGTCGGAGGCCGAGGCACCTGCCGACCTCCTCGCCGCCGTCGCCGCCGACCCCGCCGCCCAGGCGATGTTCGACGTCCTGACCAAGGCGAACCGGTTCGCCCTCATCCACCGCCTCAACGCCGTCAAGCGGGTGGAGACCCGCGAGCGGAAGATCCGCGAGTTCGTCGCCATGCTGGCCCGCCACGAGACGTTCCACCCGCAGAGGGCCAAGCCGTAGGGCGGCACGACCACCCGACCCCGATCTCGACGGCTACCGTCCATAGAATCTCTTGGTCCACATAAGACGATCGACGCACCCGGAGAGGAGCGGCAATGGTCACCCAGGCCGACCTGGACGAGGCCCGTAAGAGCTTCATCGACCTGGCTCCGGGCCTCGCCGGAACCACTCAGGGCCCGGCTGTCAGCACCGCCGTGGAGTCGATCTCCTCCTACTGGCAGAACCTGGCGTACCTCCAGCACCGCCCCCTGCCCGACGAGTACCGGGAGGGCTTCGAGCAGCTCAGGAGGGACCGCGACCAGAACCTGACAACGGTGAACGACTTCGTCAGGAACTCGATCACCGAGGCAGACCGACGGCGCACCGATCCGTACGACCTGACCGCCCAGCAGAGCCACACCTACTTCACGTCGGTGCAGCAGATCCTCACCACGGCCGCGGATCGGGAACGGGAGCTCGCGAAGATCAACCAGGCGGTCGCCCAGCGGATCAAGGACACCCTCAGTGAACGCCTCGACCGCCCCAACGCCTACACCGACATCCGACGGACCGCCGGTCAGGTCTTCCCCCTTCAGGACAAGGCCGAGGACCCCAGGTGGATCAAGCATCTCGACGAGATCCCCGACACCCATCCCCTGCTGGCCGGGCACGGAGAGGACGCCCGCAAGCTCGCCAAGATGGGGGCCCAGGCCACCGTCTCCGAACACTTCGGCAGTGCCACCTGCGGCCGGATCACCAGGTCGGAGATGGTGGCGGCCATCGCCCAGGCTCCACCGGACACCCCTCTGACGATCGTCACCATGCGCGGCGACATGGACCACTCGTCCCTGAGTATCGGTCCACCCAGCGATCCCGCCTCCTTCTGCCCGGAGACCTGGGTCAAGGACGACCGCACGGTGATCAGCGGTGCCGACCACGGGCTCCCCCTGCACGTCGGAGAGTACGAGTACGCGACGGTCGCCACCGGCCGTGACTGGAAGGCAGCGGCGGCCTTCGTGGTCAGCCCCCGACTGGATCCACCGGGTAGGGCGCAGGCCCCCATCGGTCACCAGGAGACCATGGACCAGATCTACCTTCACGGCGTCGAGAGTCGGGTCACCCACATCACCAAACTCCGGCCCGGTGACGGCCCCGGTCACGTGCTCAACGAAGAGGGCCTGTCGGCCACCGCCGAACGGGGCTTCACGGTCAACGGTCGTGTCGGCCCCCACGAGGTGACCGCCGGTGCCGTCGCGGCCCAGTACTCCCCGGTCAACACCCCGGGGCCCGGCACCCCCTCCGCCGTGGACTCGCCGTGGTCGTACCCGCCCACGCCCTCGCCCCCGAGATCGCCGGGGCCGCAGGGATCGGCCACCGAGGCGACGATGTCCCTGACCGAAGCGGCGAACCTCAGGATCGACACCGGCAAGCGGGTACGCAGCCCCTCGCCCTCGTTGGGCCCGGAGGACGGGCCCAGGCCGGTGCCCGGCACCGGACAGCAGCACCCGGCGAGCGCCCCGAAACGCATGCGGCCGGGGTGACCCGGCCAAAGCCTGCGGCGTCCGGACGAGCCGACCGCTCCGGATGATCGGCGCCGTCCCGCACCAGGGACGGCGGCTCGGTCGAGCGGCTACCCGTCACGGCACATGAGCCCGACCGACCTGCTGAGCGACACCCAGTGGACCTTCCTCGGGCCCTACTGGGAGCAGCTGTCGCAGCGGCAGGCGGAGCTGGCGGCGAGCGAGCCCAAGCCCGTCGACGGCGTACGCACCACCGGCCAGACGTCGGGAGAGCCGGTCGAGGATCCGAGTTCGCCGATCTTCTGCCAGGACTGGCCCACCCCGGTCCGCAACCCGCAGGAGCCCCTACGGTGGGACGGCGTTCCCCCGGTGTTGCTGCTCAACAGCCGGTACGACCCGGTCACGCCGCACGAGTGGGCCCGCAGCGTGGCACGCCAGTCCGGTGCGGTCCTGTTGACCTACGACGGGTCGGGGCACGCCGTCTACTCCTTCGGCAGCAGCTGCGTCAGCGCCGCGACCACGCGGTACCTGATCGACGTGGTGACGCCTCCGCCCGGCACCCGGTGCCCGGCGGTTCAGCAGTGACCCGATGACCGACGGCGGGGCGTCGGGGCCGACCATCTCGACCACACTCACGCCGACCGGTCTCCACCCGGGTTGACCAGGGATTCCACTTCAGAGGAAACATGCCACTACATTGACAGGTTTCAAAGTCGCTAATACATTGTGAACGGTAACAGGAAAACGCTTGCCTCGCGCTGCGACACCCGCCGACGAGGCAGGCGTACCGACCTTTGAACCGGGCGCGGCAGGGCCGCCGCCGTCACACCGTGGGAGCGCTCCAGTCCCGTCGACGGAAGCTCCTGCACCCGTCCCTCCGGAGGATCGCAACAGTGATGAGAACTCCCCCGAGAACCCGCAGAGCCCACGCCGCCTGGGTGGCGGCCGGCACCGTGCTCCTGGCCTCGACGGCGACCGCCGCGGCGCTACCGGCCACCGCGGCAGCCGCCGGCTGCTCGGTGAACTACGCGGTGTCGTCGCAGTGGCAGGGCGGCTTCAACGCCGACGTCACCGTCACCAACCTCGGCGACCCGATCACCAGCTGGGCCCTGACCTGGTCCTACGGTGCCGGCCAGCGCGTAACCGACGCCTGGAACGCGACAGTGAGCCAGAGCGGTGCCGCCGTCACCGCCAGCAACGTCAGCTACAACGGCAACATCGCCACCAACGGCACCGCCTCCTTCGGCTTCAACGGCTCCTGGAGCGGCAGCAACCCCGTCCCCACCGGCTTCGCGCTCAACGGGGTCACCTGCACCGGCGGCACCACTCCCACCACCCCGCCGACCACCCCGCCGACCACCTCCCCGACCACCCCGCCGCCCGCCGCATCGGCGGACATCACCGTCAACAGCGCCACCAGATACCAGACGGTCGACGGATTCGGGGCCGCACAGTCGATCTGGGGCAGCGCCTGGTCGACGGCGGAGACCCAGACCCTGGTCGGCCTCGGCGCCAACCAGCTGGGGCTGTCGATCGTGCGGACCGGCGTCTCACCGGTCTCCGGTGAGTGGCCCACCCACGTCAACGCCCTGAAGACGGCGAAGTCGTACGGGTCGGGGGTGAAGATCCTCGCCTCTCCCTGGACCGCCCCGGCGGCGTGGAAGACGAACAACAGCCGGATCAACGGCGGCAAGCTGCGGACCGACTACTACGACGACTACGCCAACCACCTCAACAGCTACGTCCAGTACATGCGCAACCAGGGGGTGACTGTCGACGTCACGTCGGTGCAGAACGAGCCGGACTGGCACCCGGACTACGACTCGATGGACTGGAGCGGCACCGAGCTGCGCAACTTCGTCCGGGACCACGGTTCCCGGGTGCAGAACACCAAACTGATGGTCGCCGAGGCGGTGAACCTGAACTACACGTACACCGACCCCACCCTCAACGACACCACCGCCCGGAACAACATCGGCTACATCGGCGGGCACCTGTACGGCACCGAGGAGTCCGGGCGGCTGCGCTCGTACCCCCTGGCCGACCAGCACAACAAGCCGGTCTGGATGACGGAGTGGAACCTGCACGCCGCCGACGGCAACGGCTCCAACATCTGGGGCAACCCCGGTAACCAGACGGTCTGGAACGAGACCCTGGACGACATCATGCGTACCGTGCACCGGTCGATGGAGGCGAACTGGACCGCCTACGTCTGGTGGTACGGCAAGCGCTACTACTCCTTCATCGGCGACGGGGAGGCGGCCTTCGGCACCACCGCCGGCGCGCCGCTCAAGCGCGGGTACGCCTTCTCGCAGTACTCCAAGTACGTCCGCCCCGGGTACCAGCGGGTCGCCCTGACCAAGAGCACCAAGGCCAACCCCCTGGAGGTGACCGCCTACACCGGCGGCGGAAAGACCACCCTGGTGATCCTCAACCGGTCGACCAGCGCGGTCAACAACGCCGTGGTGCAGGTACCGCAGAACATCACCCGAGCCGAGCACTACCTCACCTCGGTGAGCGCCAACGCGGCCAGCCAGCCGGTAGCCGCGAACGGTGGGCAGGTCACCGTCAACGTCGGTGCCCGCAGCATCTCCACCGTCGTGCTCACCCACTGACCCGGACCGTCCCTACTGCCGGTCGGGCGCGTGGGTGGAACACACCCGTGCGCCCGACTGCGCCGCGTGGGCGCGTTCCCCCTGCGCCGTGTCAGCAGCAAGGTTGCCCCGGGGTCACCGTCGCTACCGTCGAGAGTCGAGCACGGCGACCCGGCGTCGTCCCGCCGTCCGGCGGTAGCTGGCGTCGAGAAGCTCCCCGACCTCGCCCCAGTCGGTGTCCGGGGTCAGGTCCACCCCGATCCACCCCGAAGGACCCAGGTAGGCCGGGACGAAGCAGCGGTCCTCGTCCAGCAGTCCCGCCCGCTCGTCGGGATCGAGCAGGACGAGGACCGCCTGTTCGTGCTGCCGATGACTGCCGTCGACCTTCACCGAAGCTCCGTAGTAGGCGAAGACCTTCGTGGTGAAGAAGGCGGGACGACCGTGGGAGACCTTCTCGGCCGCGTCGGGGAGGGCCAGGGCGAGCGCCCGCACCCGGTTCAGGATCGGGTCCGCCTCGTCGAACATGATGGGATGCGGCATATCGGAGAGTAACCACACGGTGGACAACCGTGGTGCCCCGACCCGACGAGAGCCGACCCCGTTCCTGGGTGGATCGGAACGAGATCCGTGGAGCGGGCGTACTCCTGACTGGCCTTTGGGGTTTTGGGTGTTTTGTCGGTTTCGAGGACCTAGAGTCTTCCTTGCGTGACAGCTTCCGCCACCTCCCCTCCGGTCCGATCGACGGTCCCCGACGGCACCAGCCGGTCAGATCACCGCTGTGCTCCTGTCACCACCCAGGACAGCCATCCGCACCGCACCGAGGAGAACACGTTGATCAGACGAACCAGGACGACCACGGGAGCACCCGTCGGTCGAGGAGCCAGCCGCAAGCTCAAAGCCGTCCTGGCCGGGGGAATCGCCCTCGGCCTCGGGGCGACCATCACCCTCGCCGCCTGGAACGACTCGGAGTACGTCCGGGGCACCTTCACCGCCGGCACCTTCAGCATCGAGGGCAGCACGGACGGCACCACCTACGCCGAGCACCCCACCCCCGCTGCGGCGGCGGCGCTGACGTTCAGCACCGGCTTCGACGACATCAGCCCGGGCGACGTGGTCGCGGCACCCTTCGCCGTCCGCCTCACCGCCGCCACCACCTACGACGCGACAGTCACTGTGGCCTCGGCCACCCCCGCCCCGCCCGCCTTCGCGGGCCTCACCTACGGGATCGCGACCGTCCCGACCTTCGCCGACTGCGACGCGACACCCACCACCCCGACCTGGGTCGTGCCACAGGGCACCCCCCTCGACTCGGTGGCCGCCGCAGTGCCGTTCAACCTGACACAGGGCACCCCGCCCACGACGCCCGGTGCCCCGGAGTTCCTCTGCTTCGTCGTCACCGCTGATGCCGGTCTGGTGCAGGGCACGTCGGTGACGCAGACCTGGCAGATCCTGGCCGAGTCCGTGTAGGTGGCAGCCGTGGTCAGACGTCAGAAGACGACCGGAACACCACGGCTGCGTCGAACCCGTGCCGTACTCGCCAGCGCCCTCGGCCTCGGTCTGGGGGTCACGTCCACGCTCGCCACGTGGACCGACAGCGAGTACGGCACCGGGTCGTTCGCGGCGAGTGTCTTCGGCACCGAATCGCAGACCGCGTCGAGCACGTGGGCGAGCCACACCCCGGTGGTGAACGCAGCGATCCTGGCCTTCAACGCCACCGCGATGTCCCCCACCATCTCGTTCTACGCCTGGATCAACATCCGGACGACGACGATGACCAACGTCGGCGGCACCGTCGCCCTGACCAGCTCGTCGAACAACGGCGGCACCCTCCTGCCCGCCCTGGAGTACCGCGCGGTACGGACCCCCAGCAGCAGCTCCACCTGCGCCGCCGCGGCGTTCACCGGTTCGCCGACCTGGATCGTCGGCCCCAGCTACTCGGGCGTCACCTCGGTGCCCGCCTCCCCGATCTACTCCACCATCACCGTCCCGGGGGGCGCGACCCCCCAGCTGCGGTTCTGCTTCGAAGTCCGGATCCAGTCCGGCGCCAGCAACCTGTACCAGGGGACGACCGGCTCCGTCACCTGGGGTTTCACAGCCTCGTCTACGTAAGGAACTTCGAATGGTGCGAGTGCGTCGACGGCAGGGTGTGCTGACCCGGGTCGGTGACCTGGCGCTGACAGTGCTCGCCCTCGCCGGGACGGTGTGCGTCGTCCTCGTCCCCCTGGCATTCTTCTTCGACATCTCGCTCATCCTGTTCAAGACCGGGTCGATGAGCCCGACCATCCCCGCCGGATCACTGGCGGTGGTGCGGGAGATCCCCGCGTCGAAGGTGGTGGTGGGAGACGTCGTCACCGTCGACCGCACCCCGCTGCCACCGATCACCCACCGGGTCGTCGCCGTCGCCGACGGCGGCGGGCCGGTCCGCCTGCTCACCCTGCGCGGGGACGCGAACACCTCGAACGACGCCGCACCGCACGCGGTGAGCCACGTCCGGCTCGTCGAGTGGTCGGTGCCCAGACTCGGGTACGGAGTACGCGCCCTGTCGAACGTGTACGCCGCGAGCGCCATCACGATCGGCATCGCCGCAATCGTCACCTGGGCGTTCTGGCCCCGCGCCACCGACCCGCAGACGCCGCGAGGCACCACGTGGCGACGTACCCCGTCACGCCCCCGACGGCCCGGCCGGTCGGAGTGGACCGGAGCGGAGACGGACGCCGGGGCCGACACCCCGACGAACGGCACGACAGCCGGCGACCCCACCCTGCGCCGCATGTTGCTCGTGGTGGCGTTGCTTCCCGGCGTCACCGCCGGGATCCTCACCGCACCCGACACGGCGCGGGCGGACACCACCGAGGAGGTGATCCGCAGCAGCGCCCTCACCCTGATCTCGATCGGCGACCGGGACCGCATGACGAACCTGGCGCCGGACGAACCCGTGCCCTGGCAGGTGGGTGTCTCGGCGCACGTCGACGAGCCAGGCACCGTGACCGTCACGCTGTCGGCGCTGGGTCCGCTCACGGTGGAACCCGACGGACTTCACGTCGGAGCCGCCGTCTGCACCGCACGGTGGGTGGCGGGCACCTGCCCCACCGGCGCGAGGCAGGTCCTCCCCGACGGCCCCGCCGCCAGACTGACCGGACAGCCGGTCACCGTCGCCTCGATGCGCGCCGACGAGCAACGGTGGCTCCTGGTGACCGCCCGCCTGCCCACCGGATCCACCGCCTCGGGCTGGGCGGACCTCGTCGTCACCGCGACCGGGTTCGGCGACCGGGCCTCGGCGGGCGGCAAGGTCGGACCGCTTCCGCGCACCGGCGTCGACCTGCGGACACCGGTGCTCGCCGGTGCCGGTGCGCTCCTCGCCGGACTGCTGCTCATCCTCGCCACCCGCAAGCACCGGATCCGGGTGGGGCAGTAGTGAGACGCCCCCGGACCCCCGGCCCGGCCGACCGGAGGCGAACCCACCACCTCCGGCGGTGGATCGCGGGTTCGGCCGCCCTGGTGCTCGCCGGCACCGCCGTCGTCGTCGCACCACCACAGGCGACGCTGGCCACGTGGAGCGACAGCGAACACGGCAGAGGTTCCCTGCAGGCCGGCACCGTCAGTCCACCGACGAACCTGCGGTGCACCGCAGGCCTGGCCACCCCACCGACGTTCACCTGGGACCTGCCCGTCGGCGGACTGACCCGCAGCGGTTTCACCTGGTCCCTGTCGGGCGGCTTCTCCGGAGGCGGCACCCTCGGCCCCGCCGTCACCACGGTCACCATCCCCGGGGGGCTGCTGACCATCGGCAGCGGCACCTTCAACCTGTCGGCGAACGGCCCCGGCGGTTGGACCTCGACGCCGACCACCGGCACTGTCAGCATGCTGACGGCCCTGCTCTACTCCTGCAGCGTCCCCTGACCCTGCCGCGCCGGATCCCTCTGAACGTCGCCGCAGCAGCGTGGGTCACCGGGGACTCGAACCCCGAATCCTTCGATCGCGAGGAGTGGGAAGCGGGGTGGAGAGTGGACGTGCCACTCGGTCGACGCCCCCGCCGCACAACAGCCGAAACCCAGACCGGCCACTCCAACCGCTCGGAATCCACCGAAACGGCGAAATGACATTACCGCCGAAGGAACGTCCACCAGGTCACGACTGTCGACGCGCGCGAGGCATTGACATTGATCGCACCGCCCGGCAGGCTTTGCGAAACCGCCCGGGACAGGTGGTGGACCGGGTTTTTTCGCGTAATTAGCCAAGTCGCGTCGACCTATGCACCCCTCAGCGATGCGGGGCACGCGTACGCCTCTGAGCAGCAACTGGATGCCGGCGGCCGCTTTCCGGCCCGTCGGTCGCTCCGGCCTGCCCGGAGGCGGAGTGCTGCCGTCCGTTCGCCGCCGTCTCGACCCGTTTCTGTAGACAGGAGGTGTCGTGCTCATGGCTGCTGTGATGCGACCTGAGCCAGTTCTCGACCCGAACTGTTCGCATTATTCGGATGGATCGGAGATCTGATGCGTGTCGCCCTCCTCACCACGACTCAACACGGTCACCTGAACCCGTACGTTCCGGTGGTCAACGCACTCCGAACTACCGGCAACGAGGTCGACCTGCTGCTGTTGTCCGCAGACGGTGGCACCCTCGACGAGCAGCGCCGCCAGGCCCTGGGCGACGTGCAGGTCCACTCGGTCGGGCAGGTCGAGATGGCACCGTGGAGTGGCGACCCGGCGAAGATCGGCCCGATGCTCCAGTCGTCGCCGGTGGCGGACCGGACGGCCGACGTGCTCCGGGCCACCGCGCCGGACTTCGTCCTCGTCGACTCGCTGCCGGTCACCGCGGCGGCCATGGTCGGGGCGGAGGCGTCCGGCGTGCCGTACGGGATGGTCTGGGCCAACCTGGGTGGGGTCTGCCCTAGGGAGCACCGCCGAGGTCGCTGGGCGTACGACGAGCAGGTCGGCGACTATCTGACCCGGCACGGGGTGCGGTGGTCGACGCGGACCCACTCGGCGCGGTCGCGGCTTCTCAACGTGATGCCGACGATTTCCGCGCTCGTCGGGGAGGACGCGGTCACCGACGACGGGGTGCAGCTTGTCGGGTTGCCGGGCGCGGCCGGCCCCCGTGGCGACGAGGTCGCCTTCCCGGACCTGGATCTCCTCGACCCCGACCGGCCGGTGGTGTACGTCTCCTTCGGCACGATCTTCTACCGGCGGCCGGACCTGCTCCGCACGACGATCATCGGGGCGGCGGCGACCGGGGCGCAGGTGGTCGCCGCGGTGGGCGACCTCGCCGAGGAACTGGCGCTCCCCGACGACGTGTTCACCGCCCCCTATCTGCCGCAACGTGAGGTCCTCGAACGCGCCGACGTCTTCGTCACCCACGGCGGATACAACTCCGTCGCCGAGTCGATCCGGGCGGCGACGCCGATGCTGGTGATCCCGCTGGCAGTGGACCAGCCGATCCAGGCGTACTTCGTGGGTCGGGCGGGCTTCGGAACGGCTGTGGAACCGGCCGCCGTCACCGAGCGGTCGGTCGCCGACGCCGTCACCGAACTGCTCGACCCGGCCCGGGACTACCGGTCCCGGTTGGGCAAGGCGCAACCGGAGTGCGGCGATTCGGCGGTACGCACTGCCGAACTGGTCACCGCCACCGTCCAGACGCTACAGCGAAAGGGGGAACAGTGACGATCGAGGTGCAACGGCCGGTGGGCGATCCGATCGTGGTCGACGACCTGGAACGCCTCTCGTTCCGGGTGGATCGTCGCGCCTACACCGACGACGACGTCGCCGCACAGGAGATGGCCAGGATCTTCGATCGATGCTGGTTGTACGTCGGACACGAGTCGGAGGTGCCCGGACCCGGCTCCTTCGTGTCGCGTGACGTCGGCGGACGCCCGGTGGTGATGGCGCGCGGATCCGACGGGGCGATCCGGGTGTTCGCCAACAGTTGCACCCACCGTGGGGCGCTGATCTGCTCACAGCCGGCCGGTCAGGTCAGGTCGTTCCGGTGCCCCTACCACGACTGGACCTTCTCCAACCAGGGTGACCTGGTGGGGGTCCCGATCCCGGACGGGTACGGGCCGGGCTTCCGGAAGGCGGACTTCGGGCTGGCGCGGCACCGCAGTGACACCTACCGCGGGTTCGTCTTCGTCACCTTCGACCCGCAACAGCCACGCACCCTGACCGAGTATCTGGCGGGTGCGACCGAGTACCTCGATCTCGTCGACGACCAGTCCGAGGTCGGGATGGAGGTGATCCAGGGCGCGCAACTGCACGGGGCCCGGGCCAACTGGAAGCTCATGATGGAGAACAGCGTCGACATCTACCACTTCCGGGCTCTGCACAAGCGTTACGTGTCCTACATGGAATCGCTCGGATCGGTGCCGCCGCGACGGCGGGGCGGGTTCGGCCGCGCCCTCGGGCTGGGACACGGTGCCAACGAGCTGCCACCGGCGGCGGCCCGCCCGCTCGCCTACTGGACGCCGATGTTCGGCCCCGAGGTCCGGCCCCGGATCGAGGCGACTGCCGCCCGGTTCGTCGACAGGTTCGGCGCGGAGCGCGCCCAACGGATCACCGGCACGAACCGCGCTCTGCTGGTCTTCCCCAACCTGATGATCATCGACGCGATCGCGATCACGATCCGCAAGATCGACCCGGTCGGTGCGGACCGGATGGCCATCACCTCGGTCGCCCTGGCCCCCAAGGACGAGGACCCGGACATCCGGGAACTCCGCAAGAGCCACTACCTGACCTTCCTCGGCCCCGCCGGCTTCGCCACCCCCGACGACATCGAGATCATCGAGTCCTGCCAGCGGGGCTACCTCAACCGCACGGTCCGCTACTCGGACCTGTCCCGGGGGATGAACAAGGAGGTCCCCGAGACGACCGACGAGCTTCCCGCCCGCGAGTTCTGGCGGCAGTGGGACCGGCTGATGCACGGTGACGACGGGCACCACGAGGTCGCGCACCGGGCCGAGATGCAGGGGGCGCAAGCACGATGAGCACCGAACTGACAGTCGACGAGACGGCCCGGGTGCGGCTGTGGCACCGGGTGAGCCAGTTCCTGTTCCGGGAGGCGCGGCTGCTCGACGAGTGGCGCCTGGTCGAGTGGTACGACGAGTTGCTGACCGACGACATCCGCTACGTCATCCCGGCCACCGACGTCCGCGCGGAGACCGTCGATGCGCTCGGGCTCGTCGACGACGACGCCGCCCGGCTGCGCCAGCGCATCGAACAGCTCCTCAACGACGAGGTGTGGTGCGAGAACCCCCGGTCGCGGACCAATCGGCTGATCAGCAACGTGGAGATCCTGACCGACCGGGGCACCCACCTCGACGTGGTGGCGAACGTCGTCGTCCACCGGTTCGGGCACGGACGCTCCGACGCCTACGTCGGTAAGTACCGGTTCGAGCTCGTCGTCGAGGACGAGTCGTTCCGGATTCGCAGGCGGGTGGTGGTCCTCGACCACGAGACGCTCTACGAGCACGGCAAGCTCAGCATCATCCTCTGATCCGACGGTGACGGCGGCCGGGTCGCCGGCCCGGCCGCCAGCGGCCGACGTCGGCCGCTGGTCGCCGCCTTCGTGACGTCGTGGACGTCGACACCTGTCCGACCACCTTCGAAGGAGTTGATCGATGAACCCATCGGCTGTCCGACACGAGCGGGGCAAGGCCGTCTTCCAGCAGGTCTTCGGCCGCGAACCGCGTCCGGGTTCCTACCCGGACTTCCTGGAGATCACCGTCGACCACCTGTTCGGTGAGATCTGGACCCGCCCGCACCTGAGCGTCGAGGAGCGCGAACTGGTCGCGTTGACTGCTGTCACGCTGGCGCGCACCGACTGGGAGTTACGCGGCCACATCGGCGCCGCCCTGCACCTCGGGATGTCCCGGGAGAAGATCGTCGAGATCATCATCCAGCTCGCCTACTACGGCGGGTGGCCGGTCGCCAACAACGGGCTGCGCGTCGCCCAGGAGGTCTTCGCCGAACTCGACGCCGCGACCGGTGAGGAGACCGACAGTGACCGGTGAGCCAGCCGGACGGGTGCCGGACTCCGGTCCGACCGGCTCCGCCATCGACCCGGCGGAGAAGGTCGACCTGTGGCGCCAGCGGTTCTTCGAGGCCCAGGCCGCCGCGGAGGAGTTCATCCTCGGCGAGCACGGCGAGGACGGCCTGGCGTCGTGGATCCAGGCGAACTCCCGCATCACCGCGGAGCTGCTGGCGGCGCAACGGCCCGCCGGGCTCTCCGCCACCGACCACTTCATGACCCGGCTCCAGCGTCAGCTGCTGCTGTACGACTCGGCGGTGACCAGTGAGCCCCGGCCCTCGGGAACCGTCCTGCGCAACGCCGACTGCGGGATCCTGCGTTACCGCAGACGGGCCGCCCGCGACGGCGTCGTCCTGACCTTCTCGTCACCGTGCCAGTACTGCCAGGACCTCAACACCGCCATCGCCGGGCGCTACGTCGAGTCGGACGTCACCGTCTCGTGCGAGCAGGCGGGCGACGGGTGCACCTGGCGCGCGGAGTCGCCTCAGACGCCGGTGGCGGACACGGCCGGGTCACCGCAGCGGGGACGAACCGACGACTGAACCACTGGCAGTACGGTCCGGCCGGCGGCCGGCGACTGAACCACTGGCGGTACGGCGCTGTCGGCGGCCGGTGACCGGCTGACGTCGAGCGTCATGCCAAGTTGCCGGCCCACCGCCGTACAGAGGTCGACCGCTGCGGTACGGGTCAGGTCCGGGTGACCGCTCTGGGTGACGCACGCCGACGCGACGTTCTTGTTCTTGAGGCGCAGATACCACGGGAACAGCGACGCCAGTGCCGGCTCGGTCAGCATCGTGCGCGAGTGCACGATGGTCCCCACCAGGAGGTTGCCGAACGGGCGCTGCCGGGCGTTCATGAAGCTCTTCAGGCGCTCCTGGAAGATCTTCAACACCGCCGGTACGTTGCCCGCGTACACCGGCATGGCGAGCAGCATCCCCTGCGCGCCCTCGGCGAGGTCGACGACACGCTCGAAGTCGTCGTCGAGGGTGCACCGGCCCACCTCGGGATCAAGGCAGGTGTCCTCGCCCTCGCACATCTCGATGCGATGGTCGATCAACCGGATCCGCTGGATCTCCGCGTCCCCGACCTCCCGGACGACACCGTCGACCGCCGCGTCGAGCAGTGCGTCGGTCAGTGACGGGAGACGCCGCTGTGTACAGGACATCGCGACGATCTTCATTCGACGGGCCCCCCTGGTCCGCTCAGCGCCACCCGAGTCCGGCCGCCTGACGAAGCCTCCGCCGGGCGTGAACGATGTCAATCTATCCACAGGGGAGCGTCGCCGGAAGGGGGGTATTCGGTTGCCCGCCCGTCCCCGGCCGGACAGGATCGGCGGCATGCTGCGATCCGAGGTCATGGCGTACTACCGGCGGGGCGGCGAACGGGACCGCCTCACCGTCGGGCAGGGCCGGTGGGAGTTCCTCCGGACGTGGGACGTCCTGTCCAGGACGCTCCCCGATGCGCCGGCCGTGGTCCTGGACGTGGGCGGGGCGACAGGCGTGTACGCGGCCCCGCTGGCTCGGGCCGGGTACGACGTCCTGGTCGTCGACCCGGTGCCCGAGCACGCGATCGCGGCGGCGGCCCACCCCGGGGTGCGGGCCGTCGTCGGGGACGCCCGGGCTCTGCCCG
>NZ_JBEPEQ010000060.1:0-35593 GCF_040300925.1 Micromonospora sp. NPDC000207 | reverse complement strand
CGGACGGGTTCCCGGCGGCGGGCCGCGCCCCGTCCACGGCGGGACCGGTCGGGCGCGACCGATCCGCAGCGGGAGCGGCGGGCTGCGCCCGATCTGCTGCGGGACCGGCCGGGCGGGCCGGGGCGGCGGCTGGGGCAGCCGGGCGCGCCGGGGCGGCGGCCTTGCGGGCGGCCGTGGTCTCCTCCTTGGCCGGTTCGCCGTTGCGGTCGTGCGCGGGCGGCGGCGGTACGGTCGCCATCCACTCGCCGAGGTGCTCCTTGTCGTGCATCAGGTCCTTGATGTCGTACTCGGCGTACTCGAACTCGGGGGACCAGTAGAGCGCGTCGAAGGGGCAGACCTCGACGCAGATCCCGCAGTACATGCAGAGCGAGAAGTCGATGTCGAACCGGTCGAGGACGTTGCGCTGGCGGGGGCGGGCCGCGCCGGGGACGACGACCTCCTCCTTGTGCGAGTCGATGTAGATGCACCAGTCCGGACACTCCCTGGCGCAGAGCATGCAGACGGTGCAGTTCTCCTCCAGCAGGGCGATCACGCCCCGGGAGCGGGGCGGCAGTTCGGGCGCCACGTCCGGGTACTGCTGGGTGGTGGAGCGGCGGGTCATCGTCTTGAGGGTGACCGCCAGCCCCTTCGCCAGACCGGCCCCGGGCAGGCTGCGCTCACCGTGCTCGCTCATGTCGCCCATCCTGCCCTGTGTGTCCCGCTCGCGCGACCACCCCCCGACTCTTGGTGGCGTTACCCTGCAGGCGGGGAGAACGACGTACCGGACCCTGACCGCTGTGAGGAGATCCGTCATGACCGCCGCGCTGCACGACGACTGTCCGCCGCCGGGCGAGTGGACGACGGACGACCTCGACGCCCTGCCCGACGACGGCCGTCGCCGGGAACTGCTCGACGGAGTGTTACTCGTGTCCCCCTCCCCCAGCGCCGCCCACCAGACGATCGCCGGCCGGCTCATGGTCGCCCTCGAAGCAGAGTGCCCGGACGACTACCAGGTCACCCAGGGTGTCGAGGTCCGGATCAACCGCACTCGGTCCTTCATCCCCGACGTCCTGGTCATCACCACCCCGGCGGCGCAGCGCCGCCCCTCCCGATTCGAGCCGCACGAGGTGACCCTCGCTGTCGAGATCGTTTCGCCGAGCACCCGGTCGATCGACCGGGTGCTGAAACCGACGCTCTACGCCCAGGCGGGCATCCCCTACTTCTGGCGGATCGAGACCGAGCGGGAAGGACTCGTCGTGCACACGTATCGCATCGATCCGGTCGACGAGATCTACACCGAGACCGGGCGGTGGACGAAGCACGTGGACACCGGGGAGCCCTTCCCGCTGAACCTGTCGGTCGCCCGGTTGACTCCCCGTCACCTCTGAACCACCCGGCCCCGACCGCCTCATGTCGCCGAGCCGATGGGCGACAGATCGGACATGATGGGACCCGGACGGGAGCAGGCACCGACGGAGGGGGCGACAGGATGGCGGACGGCAGCGGACAGACCGGGGGCAAGTACGTCGAGCCGGGTGGCGAGTTCACCCGCGACCAGCGTTACATCGCCACCCGGATCACCTCCGACGGGCGCGACGGCTACCCGGTCGAGGCGGGCCGGTACCGGCTCGCCGTCAGTCGGGCCTGCCCCTGGGCGAACCGGCTGATCATCGTACGGCGGCTCCTCGGGCTGGAGGACGCCCTGTCGATGGCGGTGGCGGGGCCGACCCACGACGCCCGGAGTTGGACGTTCGACCTGGACCCCGACGGGCGGGACCCGGTGCTCGGCATCGAGCGGCTCGCCGAGGCGTTCTTCGCCAGGTTCCCCGGTTACGAGCGGGGGATCACGGTGCCGGCGATCGTCGACGTCCCGACCGGGCAGGTCGTCACCAACGACTACGCGCAGATGAGCCTGGACCTGTCGACCGAGTGGACGCAGCACCACCGCGACGGCGCACCCCAGCTCTACCCCGAGCACCTGCGGGACGAGATCGACGAGGTCAACGCGGTGGTCTTCGCCGACGTCAACAACGGGGTGTACCGGTGTGGGTTCGCCGGCAGCCAGGAGGCGTACGACAGGGCGTACCACAGGCTCTTCGACAGGCTGGACTGGCTCAGCGACCGGCTGGCCGGTCGGCGGTACCTGGTCGGCGACACGATCACCGAGGCCGACGTACGGCTGTTCACCACGTTGGTCCGGTTCGACGCCGTCTACCACGGCCACTTCAAGTGCAACAGGCAGAAGCTGAGCGAGATGCCGGTGTTGTGGGCGTACGCCCGGGACCTGTTCGCCACCCCCGGGTTCGGCGACACCATCGACTTCGACCACATCAAGCGGCACTACTACGAGGTCCACCGGGACATCAACCCGACCGGGGTGGTCCCGCTCGGGCCGGACCTGGTCAACTGGTTGAGCCCGCACGGGCGGGAGGAGCTCGGCGGCCGACCGTTCGGCGACGGCACTCCCCCGCCGCCCCCGCCCCCCGCCGAGCAGGTCCCTCCGGCCCACACCCCGCTGGGCTGAACCGGCACGTCCACCGCGCCCCCGCCGAAGATCTCGGGCGGGGGCGCACCCGTTCAGTCACCCAGTGCAACCTTCATCACACCGTCGGTGTCGACAAGTTAACGCCACGTTCAATCGAGACTGATCAACTTGGGGTCGCCCACCGCTCGGCCACTCGGGCCGGGTTCGGGCACGACTGTCCATATCGGACAGACCTGAGGAGGTTCAGCCGTGCGCAAGTCAGGTGGCAGAACGGTACGTCGGGGCGTACTGGTCGGCATCGTCTCGGGAGCGCTCGTCGCCGCCGTCGCCGCACCGGCGGTCGCGGCGGAACCCGGCCGCGCCGCCCCCGCACCCCTGCGGGCGGGCGGGCCGGAGGCCGCAGCGGACCGGTACATCGTGGTCCTCTCCGACACCCCGTCCACCACGACCCCGGCCGTCCGGGCCGCCCGCGCCGCGAAGGCCACCGCCGTCGCCGAGCGGGCCGGCGGTACGGTGCTGGCCCGCTACACCCGGGTCCTCGACGGGTACGCGGCCCGCCTCTCCCCCACCGCCCTAGTTGCGGTCCGCAACGACCCCGCTGTGGCCTACGTCGAGCGGGACAGCCGGATCAGGGGCGGCCTGACCAGCACCTCCGTGCCGAACCCGCAGCCCGCTCCGCCGTCCTGGGGACTCGACCGGATCGACCAGCGCAGCCTTCCCCTTGACGGCAGCTTCGGGTACGACGCCACGGGGGCCGGGGTCACCGTCTACGTCGTCGACTCCGGAATCCGCGCCACCCACGACGACTTCGGCACCCGGGCCAGCGGGGTCTACGACGCCGTCGGCGACGGCAACGGCACCAACGACTGTCACGGTCACGGCACCCACGTCGCCGGGACCGTCGGCGGTGAGACGTACGGGGTCGCCAAGGCCGTCACCATCAAGGCCGTACGCGTCCTCCAGTGCGACAACAGCGGCTGGTCGTCGGACCTGATCGAGGGCGTCGACTGGATCGCGGCCAACCACGATCCGGTGTCGGTGGCCAACTTCAGCCTCCAGGGCTACGGCACCACCCCCGCCACCGCCGTCGAGAACCTCGTCGACCTCGGGGTGCACAGCGTCTTCATCGCCAACAACTTCAACACCGACGCCTGCACCAACGGGCCACGGTCGTCCCGGGGCGTCACCGTCGCCGCCACCGACTCGACTGACACCCGGGCCTGGTTCTCCAGCTACGGCACCTGCGTCGACATCTTCGCCCCCGGGGTGAGCATCGACTCGGCCGGCATCACCTCGGACACCGCCGTCGCCAGCGGATGGTCCGGCACCTCGATGGCGGCACCGCACGTCGCCGGGTGGATGGCCCGCTACCGTCAGACGAACCCGACGGCGAGCCTCGCCACCGCCAAGGGCGCCCTGATCTCCGCCGCCACCACCGGCGTGGTGATCAGCCCCGGAACCGGGTCCCCCAACCGACTCCTCTACGCCGCCCCCTGACGACGCCGGGAACTGCCCCCTTCCGTCGCTCGCCGACGCGGAGGGGGCCGTTCCGGCTCAGGCGAGGGTGAGGCGGACGGCGGCGGTGAGGACCAGCTGGGCCAGGGCGGCCGGGACGAGGACCAGCCAGCAGAGGCGTTGCAGCTGGTCCTCCCGGAGCCGGGGATACGACACCCGGACCCAGATGATCACGAACGAGACGGCGAAGACCTTCAGCAGCGTCCAGAGCCACCCGAGCTGGGCGTCGGCGAACGGCCCCTGCCACCCGCCGAGGAAGAGCACAGTGGTCAGGGCGGCGATCACCACGATCCCGGCGTACTCGGCGAGCAGGAAGAACGCGAACCGCAGGCCGGTGTACTCGGTCATGTACCCGAAGACCAGCTCCGAGTCGGCGACCGGCATGTCGAACGGGGGGCGTCGGATCTCGGCCAACCCGGCGACGAAGAAGATCACCATGGCGGGGGCCTGCCACAGCAGCCACCAGGGCTGCCACGCCTCGACGATCCCGGAGAGGCTCAACGTACCGGCGGCCATCGCCACCGACGCGGCGGCCAGCACCAGGGGCAGCTCGTAGCCGAGCAGCTGGGCCGCCCCCCGCAGCCCGCCCAGGAGGCTGTACTTGTTGGCCGAGGCCCACGCCGACATCAGGACCGCGAGCACGCCGACACCGACCACCGCCAGCACGAAGAACAGGCCCACGTCCAACGGCTGCCCGACCAGACCGCCCGGCCCGAGCGGAATCACCAACAACACCAGCAGGTACGGAATCAGCGCGACCGCCGGGGCCAGCCGGAACACCGCCCGGTCGGCCTCCCGGGGGGTGACGTCCTCCTTCTGGACGAACTTCACCCCGTCGGCGATCAGTTGCGCCCACCCGTGGAACCCGCCCGCGTACATCGGACCGAGTCGGCCCTGCATGTGCGCCATCACCTTGTGTTCGGCCTGCCCCACCAGCAGCGGGAGGGTGAGGAAAGCGACGAACACCCCGACCACCCGGACGAGCAGTTCCACCCACTCCGGCATCAGCTCGCGCCCCACTCCCCGGGAGCCGGTACGCCCGGCGGACGGATCGGGCGTCGGCCACCACCGGCCGCCGACTCGCCAGGCTCCTTCGCCCCCGGCCACGGCTTGGCCACCCGGGAGGCGAGGACGAACTCCTTGCGCAGCGGGTGCCCCTCGAATCCGGGCGGCAGGAGCAGGGGGCGCAGGTCGGGATGGCCGTCGAACCCGAGGCCGAACATCTCGTACGTCTCCCGCTCGTGCCAGGACGCCCCGGGGTAGAGGTCGACGACCGAGGCCAACGTCGGCGTCTCCCGGGGCACCCGGGTCCGCAGGAGCACCCCGTGCCGGTGGCGTACCGACCACAGGTGCGCCACCACGTCGAACCCGCCGGCCAGCTCGTCGACGGCCGAGAGCCAGTCGAAGAAGTCGCAGCCCAGCTCGGCGTCGTCCCGGACCGCCCGCACCGCGTCCCGCCAACTCGCCAGGGGTACGTCCACCGTCGCGCGGGCGTACCCCTGACCGCCGGAGACCGAGGCGGTGACCTCGACGGGCGCGAGGAGCGCCACCACCCGCTGGCCGACCTCTTCCGCAGTCATGCGTCGATCCTATGGCCCCACGCCGCCCGTGCCGCCCCTGCGGAGGGCATACCGCAGCGGAAGGCGGGAAGAAACCAGGTCATGCGCGCCGTCACCGTCACCCCGGGAGAGCCCGGATCGCTGCGACTCGTCGAGGACCATCCCGAGCCGAGCAGCGACGAGGGCGCGATCCTCGTGCAGGCGCTCGCGGTAGGGGTCTGCGGCACCGACCACGAGATCATCGAGGGGCAGTACGGCGAGGCCCCGCCCGGTGAGCGCGACCTGGTACTCGGTCACGAGTCGCTGGGCCGGGTGCTGGAGGACCCCACCGGCACCCTGGAACCCGGTGACCTGGTCGCCGGGATCGTCAGGCATCCCGACCCGGTACCGTGCCCGAACTGCGCCGTCGGCGAGTGGGACATGTGCCGCAACGGGCAGTACACCGAGCACGGCATCAAGGCGCTCCCCGGGTTCGCCCGGGAACGGTGGCGGGTGCAGCCCCGCTACGCCGTGGGGCTCGATCCGGCGCTCGCCGAGGTCGGCATGCTGCTGGAACCGGCCAGCGTGGTGGCGAAGGCCTGGGACCACATCGACCGGATCGGCACCCGGGCCGAGTGGCAGCCCCGCAGCGTCCTGGTCACCGGGGCCGGTCCGATCGGCCTGCTCGCCGCGTTGCTGGCCAGCCAGCGGGGACTGGAGGTGCACGTCCTGGACCTGGCCACCTCGGGGCCGAAACCGGCACTGGCCGCCGCGCTCGGGGCCACGTACCACACCGAGTCGGTCGACGAGCTGCCCTTCGAACCGGACGTGGTGGTCGAGTGCACCGGAGCACCGGTGGTGGTGCTGGACGCGATGTGCAAGGCCGCGCCGACCGGCATCGTCTGCCTGACCGGGGTCTCCACAGGTGGCCGTACCGTCGACTTCGACGCGGGCGCGTTGAACAGGACCCTGGTGTTGGAGAACAACGTGGTCTTCGGCTCGGTGAACGCCAACCGACGACACTGGGACCTGGCCGCCGAGGCGCTGGCCCGCGCCGACCAGTCCTGGCTGGCCTCGTTGATCACCCGCCGGGTCCCGCTCGACGACTACGCCGACGCGTACCGGCAGGGCTCGGACGAGATCAAGGCAGTCCTCGACTTCCAGTGACGGGGCCCCTGTCGACGCATCACGGTCGCGCACAGCGTCGACAGGCAACCCCGCCGCACCTCAGATGCCGGGGAGTCTGCCGTTGCGGAAGAGGTCCACGAAGAGCTGGTGGTCCTCGCGGGCGCGCAGGCCGTACGCCTGGCCGAACTCCACCAGGTGCCCGACGAACCCGGCGTGGTCGGACTCGACAGCCGCCGTGATCGCCTCCTCGGTCGAGTAGTCGACCAGGTCGTGGCTGGACTCGTCGTCGGCGACGGAGTGCATCCGGGCCACCGCCCGACCCAGGTCGGCCAGGACACCGGCCAGTTCCTCGGGCTCGTTGACGTCGGCCCAGTCCAGGTCGGCGGCGTACGGGGAGACCTCGGCGACGAGTTGGCCGACCCCGTCCAGCTCGGTGAAGCCCAGCCACGGGTCCGCGCAGGCCTGCAACGCCCGCTGCGACTCGGCGGTACGGTGCCCCTGGTGCCGGAAGTAGCCCCGGACCCGCTCGTCGGTGATGTGCCTGGCGACGGCGGGCACCTGGGCCTGCTTCATGAAGATGACGACGTCGTTCTCCAACGCCTCGGTGTGCCCCTCCAGCAGGAGGTTGTACGACGGGAGCCCGGCCGAGCCGATGCCGACCCCCTTGCGCAGCACCACGTCCTTGATGTGGGTGGCCACGGGACGGAGCTGGGCGCTGGACTTCGGCAGGGTGTCCAGGTAGTCGGTGAAGGCGGCGCAGACCTTCTCCCGGGTCTCGCCGTCGATCTCGTAGATCCCGTCGCGCAGGGCGAACCGGCGCTCGTAGTTGTCGATAGTGGTCTGCTGCTTGAGCAGGTCGACCCGGTTGTTGAGCCGGGCCTGCTGGAGCACCCTTCGCAGCACACCGTCGGCGTTGTCCAGGGTGATCGAGCCGATCGCGTCGTCCCCGCCGTGGGCGATGGCCCCCAGTTCGGTCAGGTACGCCTCGGCGAACCCGGTGACCAGGTCCCCGATCACCTCGTCGGAGAGGGCCTTGGCGTACCCGATCAGGGCGACGCTGGCGGCGAACCGCTTCAGGTCCCAGGTGAACGGCCCGACGTACGCCTCGTCGAAGTCGTTGACGTTGAACACCAGCCGCCCGGAGGCGTTCATGTACGTGCCGAAGTTCTCCGCGTGCAGGTCACCGTGGATCCAGACCCGGCTGGTCCGGTCGTCGAGGAACCTGTCGTCGAGGAAGTCACCGAGCTGGTCGGCGTAGAAGAGTGCGGCACTACCCCGGTAGAAGGCGAACGGGGAGGCCGCCATCTTCCGGAACTTCCGGCGGAAGGCCGCCGGGTCGAGCGCCATCGACGTGCCGAACTCCTCGGTCAGCACGTCGACGATGTGGGCGGACCGTTGATCCGCAGACGCGTTCATGGCCCGAACGCTAGTCCCCACCCGCCACCGGGTCGGCTAACCCCGAGGGTCGGCCCAATCGACGAAACGTGCGGTCAGTCCGTTGGGTGGAACACCCCCGCCGAGCTGGGCGAGGTGCTCTGCGGCCTCGACCTGGAGCGCGGCCAGGTGGATCAGCAACGCCTCCCTGTCGGTCCGGTACACACCGAGCAGGCGCAGCTTCGCCGGTGAGCACGGCCAGGCGATCCCGCACGCCACACAACGCCAGGTGGGACGGCTCGGCAGATGTTCCCGCCACCTCACGTCCGCACCCCCCGCGCACCATGGGTGCCCCGGGCCGCGCGGCGGACCACCGGGGTGGCCGAGCCGGGGGCGACCCACCGCAGCCCCTTGCGCCACACGAACAGCTCACGCTTGGCGACCGCCTCACCCCGTGCGTCCAACTGGTACGCCTCGATCCAGGTCCAGCCGTGGTACGTCTGCCTGTCGACCAGGTGCCTGATCACCCGTACGACTATCGGACGGCTGACGAACTGCACGCTCGCGGCCCGGGTCAGGTGCAGCAGATCACCCGCCCTGATCGGACGTTCCGTCACCACCGGCCCCCGTTTCTGGGCCGACGCCGGATGGTCCGGGGCGTCCCCGAGGTGAACCGATCCGGACAGGGTGCCAGCAGGCCACAGGAGCAACGACGCCACCACGAACGCCACGTCCGACGATGGGCAGGACCAAGCGGCACGGGTCTGGGGACACGTCTACTGGACATGCGAGCAGGCTCGTGCCCCGGCCATGGGCAACTCGTCAACCCCTCCATTGACAAGCCGTCGCCCCACCGCGCCGGAGGCTGGGACGGTGCGAGTCATGGCACTCTCCGAGATCGCCGCTCACCTGGGCGTATCGCGTCAGCGTGCCGCGATCCTGGTCGAGCGACCCGACTTTCCCGATCCCATCGACACACTGACCGTCGGCCGCATCTGGGACATCGCCGAGGTCCGGACGTATGCGGAGCGTCGCAACCGGCAACTGTCAGACGACGAGCCCACCTGAGCTGGTCACGCGTCAAGCGACCAGTACGGGTTGCCCTACGACAGGGTGTTGTGTGATCGATGGTCGTGTTTCTAACGTCGGGCCATGACACGGCTTCAACTGATGGGCACCCACGAGATCCGCGTACGCCTGGGTGGGATCAGTCGACAGCGCGCCTACGAGCTGACGATGCGCCGAAACTTCCCTGAGCCGGTCGCCGAACTGGCGCAGGGCAAGGTGTGGCTCGCCGAGGACGTCGAGCGATGGATCGCAGAGCACCGCCGTTCGCTCGCCGACAGCGAGGACGACACTTGACCTTGACTGCGGCCCGATTCAGGAGATCTTGGTGAAAAATGGCCCCTCTGGGGGCCGAAAGCTTCCAAGGTCTTCCGAACGACGCCGTTGGCGCCGTGCTGTTGGCCGTGGTCGGGTCAGCGGTCGGTGGTGTTTGTCGGGGGGCGTACGGGTGGGGCGGTGAGGGACTCGACAGGGCGGGGCTCGACGGCCTCCAGGGCGGTGACGTCGGCCGACGGGGCGAGCGGGTCGGTCCGGGACACCCCGCCGATGCCTGACTGTTCGGCGGCGATCCGCTCCTGGAGGCGGAGGATGCCGTGCAGGAGCGCCTCCGGCCGGGGCGGGCACCCGGGAACGTAGACGTCGACAGGGATCAGCTGGTCGACGCCCTTCGTCACCGAGTACGAGTCCCAGTAGGGGCCGCCGCAGTTGGAGCAGGCACCGAAGGAGATGACGTACTTCGGCTCGGGCATCTGGTCGTAGAGGCGCTTGATCGCCGGGGCCATCTTGTCGGTGACGGTGCCGGAGACCACCATCAGGTCGGCCTGCCGGGGGCCGTGGGCGAACGGGATGACGCCGAGCCTGATGAAGTCGTGCCTACCCATGCTGGTCGCGATGAACTCGATCGCGCAGCAGGCCAGGCCGAAGTTGAACACCCAGAGCGAGTAACGCCGCCCCCAGTTCAGCACGAACCGGATCGGCTCGCCGAGCACCTGCGGCAGCTGCACGTCGGTCTCCTCCCCGCCGCAGACAGTGAACCACAACCGTCCGCGTTCAGTAGGTGGGGCGTTGGAGCAGTCCGACGAACTCGGCGAGCAGCCGTTCCCGCAGGGCGGGCGGGGCCGCGTCGAGCAGCGTGTTCACCACCGCCATCCGCTCCGGCACCCCCGAACCGCCCCCAGCCGGTGAGCCGAGGCCGAGGGTGGTGGCGAGGGTGGCGACCAGGTCGGGGGTGAGCTGATCGGGGTCCAGTGAGCCGACCAGGGCGAGCAGGTCGGCGGGGAGCCGGACCGGACCGGCGGCCCGGGCCGCCGCCACCGAGTCGACCAGGGCAGCGCCGAAGTCGGGGACGGTGGGGGCCACCGAGGCGGTCACCGTCAGGTGCACGCTGGCGGGGAGGTCGGCGTACCGGAACTGGGGTTGGGTGTGCCAACCCCGGGCGGTCAGCTCGTCGACCAGGGTGAACAGGTCCAGATCCGGATCGGACACGGTGAAGCAGACGACTGTGGACTCGGGTTCGGCGAGCAGGCGGAGCCCGTCGACGGCCCGGACGGCGGCGGCCAGCCCGGTCACCGCCGCCCGGGTCCGTCGGGCCAGGTCCAGGTATCCGTCGTCGCCGAGGTGCCGGACCGTGGCGTACGCGGCGGCGATCGGGCCACCGGAGCGGGTGGACGAGATCACCGGGTTCACCATCGTGTAGCCGGGCCATCCGGCGAAGGCGAAGAACTGCGGGGCGCGTGAGGCGGGGTCCCGGTGCAGGAGGACCGACACCCCCTTCGGGGCGTACGCGTACTTGTGCAGGTCCACCGAGATCGAGGTGACTCCGGCGACGCCGAGGTCGAACGGGGGGACCGGTACGCCGAGGCGGCGCAGGTACGGCAGGGTCCAGCCCCCGAAGCAGGCGTCCACGTGGCAGCGGACCCCCCGCTCGGCGGCGACGGCGGCGATCTGCTCGACCGGGTCGATCACCCCGTGCGCGTACGAGGGGGCGGAGCAGGCGACCAGGACGGTCTCCGGTCGGATCGCGGCGGCCACGTCGGCGGGGTCGGGTCGAAGGGTCTGAGCCGACACGGCCACCGTGTCCAGGGCGACCCGCAGGTAGTGGGCGGCCTTGGCGAAGGCGGCGTGGGCGGTGGCCGGCACCACCAGTCGGGGTTCGGCGACCTCCGGCCGGGAGTCCCGGGCCGCCTTGACGGCGAGGATCAGCGACTCGGTGCCGCCGCCGGTGACGGAGCCGACAGCGTCGGGGGCAGTGCTGCCGGGACCGCCGCCCAGCAGCCGGGCCGCCGCTCCGACAAGCGTGTTCTCCATCGCCAGCAGGGACGGGAAGGCTGTCGGGTCGAGCCCGTTGACGTGGGCGCTCTCGGCGTACGCGGAGTTGGCCAGCTCGTCCAGCCCGGGTACGGCCGGGTCGTAGACGTAGGCGAAGAGGCGTCCGCCGTGGGTGGGCCGGTCGGCGGCACGCAGCGCCCGGACCTCGGCCAGCACCTCGTCGGCGGGGAGTCCCCGCAGTGGCAGCGAGGACGGTTCGCTCGTCTCGTCACCTCGCTCTGCTCCGGCGTCGACACGGGGACCGGCCGTGACGGTTCGCTCGCTCATGTGTCTTCCTTTCCGAGGCCGCCGCCCGCTGGCGAGACGTCGACCGGGGTGAGGTGGTAGCCGCGCAGGAGGAGGGTGGCCGGGCCGATCAGGAGGGCGGGCAGGACTGTGAACCCGAGGAGGATGCCGAGGCGGGCCGAGTCCGGCTGGGCGACCGCCCCGGTGGCCGAGGAGACGTACCCGGACAGGTGCAGCACCAGCCCGTAGAGGCCCGGACCCAGCGCCAGGCCGAGCGTCTCCCCCGCCGTCCACAGGCCGGTGAAGACGCCGGCCTGTCGCCGACCGGTGCGGGCGGTGTCGTACGCGATGCAGTCGGGGAGCATGGCCAGGGCGAACACCTGCTGGCCGGCGTACCCGCAGCCGATCAGGGCGACCACCGCGTAGGTGGCGACGGCCGGCAGGACCGGGGCGGTGACCAGGGCGAGCGCCCCCACCGCCAGGAGCAGGGAGGCGGCCACCAGACCGGCGCGTTTGCCCAGTCGGGCGCCGACCCGGGTCCAGACCGGCATGACCAGCAGGGCCGGGCCGACGAAGCAGGCGAACAGCAGGGTCGGGCCGGTTTCCGGATCGCGCAGTACGTGTCCGGCGAAGTAGTTGACCCCGGCCAGGATCGTCGCCACCCCGACGGACTGGATCACGAAGCAGAGCAGCAGGGCCCGGAACGCCCTGGCCCGCCCGGCGACGGCGAGTTGGGCGCGCAGCGACGGTTCGGTGGCCGCGACGGTGCCGGTCGGGGCGGCTCGGGTGCCGAGGAACGCGCCGAGGGCGCCGACGGCTATCAGTGCGGCGACGAACAGCCCCATCCACCGGTGTCCGGCGAGCCCGTCGCCCCCGGCGGTGACCACCATCGGGGCGAGCGCCCCGGAGACCAGGATGGCGAGCGCGAGCACCGCGATCCGCCAGCTCATCAGCCTCGTACGCTCGGCGTGGTCGCCGGTCAGCTCTGCTGGCATCGCCACGTACGGCACCTGGAAGAAGGCGAACGCGGTGGCGGTGACCAGGAACGCCACCGCCACGTACGCCCCGGCGGCCGGGCCGGGGTCGAACGGTCCGGCGAAGATCGCGGCGAACGACCCGGCCAGGGCCAGCCCGCCGAGGAGCAGGTACGGACGGCGGGCACCCCACCGGGAGCGGGTCCGGTCCGACAGCCGTCCCACGACGGGGTTGAGCAGGACGTCCCAGGCCTTCGGTCCGAGCACCAGGAGGGCGGCCACCCCGGCGGCGACGCCCAGGGTGTCTGTCAGGTAGGGCAGCAGGAGCAGGCCGGGGACGGTGCCGAAGGCACCGGTGGCGAGGGAGCCCAGCGAGTACCCGACGTGCACCTGCCGAGGCAGCGGACCGGGCACCATGAGATCGAATCCTACTCATGTCGTGGCCTGCGTCACACCCCCTCGTCGGGGTGCCAACCGGCTTTCGCCATGTCCACTCCGGCCGCCCGCATCGGGGTTCCCTCGGCGCGCAGCAGTGCCCGCGCCCGCACCTCGTGTCCCGGCGGCAGCCGTCCCGCCGAGTTCACCACCCGGTGCCAGGGCACCCCGCCGCCGTGCCGGGACATGATGGCGCCGACCAGCCGGGCCGAGTTGCGCCCGGAACCGTCGGCGAGGGCGTCGGCGACAGCCCCGTAGGACATCACCCGGCCTGGCGGGATCCGCTCCACGAGGGCGAGCACCGCCTCCACGTACTCCTCAGGGGTCACGACCGGCCACGATATGGGAACCCGCGCGGGCTGCTCCAGGACGAACACGCAGAATGGGCGGGTGCGGGAAGCAGTCACGACGGCCCGACGGGTCGTCGTCAAGATCGGGTCGTCCTCGTTGACCACGGCAGCCGGCGGGCTCGCCACCGACCGGGTCGACACGCTGGTGGACGCGCTCGGCGCGCTGACCGCCCAGGGCTGCGAGGTGGTGCTGGTCTCCTCCGGGGCGATCGCCGCCGGGCTCGCCCCGCTCGGGCTGTCCCGACGTCCGCGCGACCTGGCCACCCAGCAGGCCGCCGCCAGCGTCGGTCAGGGCCTGCTGATCGGCCGGTACGCGGCAAGCTTCGCCCGGCACGAGCGGACCGTCGGTCAGGTGCTGCTCACCGTCGACGACGTGACCCGTCGGGCGCACTACCGCAACGCGTACCGGACCCTGCGCAAGCTGCTCGACCTGCGGGCGGTGCCGATCGTCAACGAGAACGACACGGTGGCCACCGAGGAGATCAGGTTCGGTGACAACGACAGGCTCGCCGCTCTGGTCGCCGCCCTGGTCCACGCTGACCTGCTGGTCCTCCTCTCCGACGTCGACGCCCTCTGGACCGGTGACCCGACCCGCCCCGGTTCGACCCGGATCACCGAGGTCCGCGACGAACGGGACCTGGTCGGGGTGAACGTCGGCGGGGTCGGCCGGGCCGGGGTCGGCACCGGCGGGATGGTCACCAAGGTCGAGGCGGCCCGGATCGCCACCGGATTCGGCATCCCGGTGGTGCTCACCGCCGCCCCGCTGGCCCCGGCCGCGCTGCGCGGCGAGGAGGTCGGCACCCTGTTCCACCCGGTGGCTCAGCGCCCGACCGCCCGACTGTTCTGGCTGGCCCACGCCACCGCCCCCCGGGGTCGACTGCACCTGGATCCGGGGGCGGTGCAGGCGGTGGTCGACCGGCGCAAGTCCCTGCTCCCGGCGGGGATCACCGCCGTGGACGGCACCTTCACCGCCGGGGACCCGGTGGACCTGGTGGACACCGCCGGCGACCCGGTGGCCCGGGGACTGGTCAACTACGACGCCGTCGAGCTGCCCGGTCTGCTCGGCCGCTCCACGAGCGAACTCGCCGCCGCCCTCGGCCCCGCGTACGAACGCGAAGTAGTCCACCGCGACGACCTGGTACTCCTGTAAGGAAGGGCCCCCTGTTAACGCTTTCTGATGTATAAGGGCCCCCTCCAAACAGCGGTGCCGACCGGAGAACGACGAGGACTAGGAGCACAGGATGAGCGTCTCGGAGCAGGCTCGACGGGCCCGGGAGGCGGCCGGCACGCTGGCCGTGGCGACGCGTACCGCAAAGGACTCCGCGTTGCAGGCGATGGCCGACGCGCTGGTGGCGCGTACCCCGGAGATCCTGACCGCGAACGCGGCGGACCTGGCGGCCGGGCGGGAGGCCGGGTTGTCGGCGGCGATCCTGGACCGGTTGAAGCTCGACGAGTCGCGGGTGGCCGGGATCGCCGAGGCGCTGCGGCAGATGGCAGCGCTGCCCGACCCGGTGGGTGAGGTGGTCCGGGGCTCGACCCTGCCGAACGGGCTGGAGCTGCGCCAGATCCGGGTTCCGTTCGGGGTGGTCGGGATCATCTACGAGGCCCGCCCGAACGTCACTGTCGACGCCGCCGGGATCTGCCTGAAGTCAGGCAACGCGGCGCTCCTGCGCGGCTCGTCGTCGGCGGCACACTCGAACGCGGCGCTGGTGGCGGTGCTGCGGGACGCGGTCGCCGGGGCCGGGCTGCCCGCCGACGCGGTGCAGCTGCTCGACGCCTCCAGCCGGGAGTCGGTCAAGGAGTTGATGCGGGCCCGGGGCCTGGTCGACGTGCTGATCCCGCGCGGTGGGGCGTCGCTGATCCGGACGGTGGTCGAGGAGTCCACGGTCCCGGTGATCGAGACCGGGGTGGGCAACTGCCACGTGTACGTCGACGCCGCCGCCGACCTGGACAAGGCCGTCGCGCTGACCCTGAACTCGAAGACCCAGCGCCTGTCGACCTGCAACACGGCCGAGTCGCTGCTGGTGCACGCCGACGTCGCCGACGTCTTCCTGCCGACGGTGCTGGCGGCCTTCGCCGAGGCCGGGGTCACTGTGCACGGGGACGCCCGGGTCGCCGGCTACTCGGACGCGGTGGTCGCGGCCACCGAGGAGGACTTCGGCACCGAGTACCTGTCGGCGGACATCTCGGTCGCCGTCGTCGACTCCCTGGACGCCGCAGTCGCCCACGTCAACAGGTACGGCAGCGGCCACACCGAGGCCATCGTCACCGACTCGCAGTCGGCGGCCCGGGAGTTCGTGGCCCGGGTCGACTCGGCGGCGGTGATGGTGAACGCCTCGACCCGGTTCACCGACGGCGGGGAGTTCGGGTTCGGGGCGGAGATCGGCATCTCCACCCAGAAGCTGCACGCCCGGGGTCCGATGGGGTTGCCCGAGCTGACCAGCACCAAGTACGTCGTCACCGGCGACGGCCACCTACGGAGCTGACCCACCGAGGTCGACGCCGGCTTCACCCAGGTCCGACGGAGGGACGAACACGTGGCGAGAAACGCGGCAGCATGGCGTGACTGGGAAGGCCACTATGATGCACTGGTCAGCCGAGGCGCGTTCCACCGCGACCTCGGAGGAAAGCTTCGCTGCCGTGAAACAAAGGGAAAGGAGGAGTTACGGGTTGCCAGCGACATCAATGTTTTCAACAACCCAAAAAGGCCAGAGTACGGCGGCACCAAGAATATGCCCGAACTCCTTCGGGCAAAGCTGATTGCGAACGGTCATGTTCCAAATGTCCCGCGGAGGGCCGGCGGCGCGAAGAAAGTCGCCCGAACCCGGGAGGATTGGGCGCTGGCCATGCGTGAGGCCGGTCGGTACCCCGTCCCCAGTCGGAAGGGCGCAATTCCCGGAGAGTGGCCGGTTGAGGTGGAAGGGCTCGGTGTCATCGACATCTCCCCCCGGGTTCGGGAGATCCGAGCCGGCCGCACCCAGCCATCCGATTCAGAGCTGATGGTCATCAACCAGAACGGGTGGGACGCGTTCGCCCCGAGGGAGGGCACTCGGGCGTACCAGCGGTATCAGGATCTGAAGGCGAACGCCCCCGTCCTTCCCGTGCAGGGAGCGTCCGCCACGATGGACCCGCCGCTTCCCACGTTCCCGATGCCCGATCCGTCGCACCCGGCCGCAGGCCAGTACCCTCCGCAGGCGGCGACCGCCTTCGTCGCGGGGCTGACCCACGACAGTGGTTTCGGCACCCAGCCCTCGTCGAGTTCCGCACCACCACCGAACTGGAACCAGAGCATGTACGGGGGGTACGGCCAGGGCGGGCCGAGTCACAGGTGAGTCGTCCCGAGCCGGCGGGACACGTCCGGCTCGGGACGACTCGACGTCACGGGGTCAGTACGCCGGGAGGGACGGGTCGATCTGCTTGATCCAGGAGAGGACCCCGCCCTGGACGTGGACCGAGTTGGTGAACCCGGCGGCCTTCAGGGCGGCGAGCGCCTCGGCGGAGCGGACACCCGACTTGCAGTGCAGGACGACCTGCTTGTCCTGCGGGAGCCGGGACAACGCCTCCCCGGAGAGGATCTCCCCCTTGGGGATCAGGGTGGCCCCGGGGATCGAGACGATCTCGTACTCGGCGGGTTCGCGGACGTCGACCAGGAAGATGTCCTTCCCGGCGTCCTGCCACTCCTTCAGCTCCCGGGCGGTGATGGTGGACTCGGCAGCCGCCTCCTGGGCCTCGACCGAGACCGCCCCGCAGAAGTCCTCGTAGTCCTCCATCAGGTCGGTCAGTGTGGGGTTCTCCCCGCAGAGCACGCAGTTCGGGTCCTTCCGGACCTTGATCTTGCGGTACTCCATCTCCAGGGCGTCGTAGACCATCAGTCGGCCGACCAGCGGCTCACCGATCCCGGCCAGGAGCTTGATCGCCTCGTTGACCTGGATCGACCCGATGGAGGCGCAGAGCACCCCGAGGACGCCGCCCTCGGCGCAGGAGGGGACCATCCCGGGCGGCGGGGGCTCCGGGTAGAGGCACCGGTAGCAGGGGCCGTGCTCGGCCCAGAAGACCGACGCCTGGCCGTCGAACCGGTAGATCGACCCCCAGACGTACGGCTTCCCGAGCAGGACCGCAGCGTCGTTGACCATGTACCGGGTGGCGAAGTTGTCGGTGCCGTCGACGATCAGGTCGTACCGGGAGAAGATCTCCCGGACGTTCTCCCGGTCCAAGGCCGTGTCGTGGATCTCGACGGTGACCAGGGGGTTGATCTCGCGGATCGAGGCGGCGGCGGACTCGGCCTTGGAGCGGCCGACGTCGGAGACCCCGTGGATGACCTGCCGCTGGAGGTTGGACTCGTCGACGGTGTCGAAGTCGATGATGCCGAGCGTCCCGACCCCGGCGGCGGCCAGGTACAGCAGGGCCGGGGAGCCGAGACCGCCCGCGCCCACACAGAGCACCCTTGCGTTCTTCAGCCGCTTCTGCCCGGTCACCCCGACGTCGGGAATGATCAGGTGGCGCGAGTAGCGACGGATCTCGTCAACGGACAGCTCGGCGGCGGGTTCGACGAGCGGGGGCAACGACACGGTGGACTCCCCGGGATCGGCGTTCGGTGTATGCCGCGCCATTGTTGCTCGCCGGGGCGGGGATCGGCCATGAGCAGGGCCACGTCGCCCGACATGCGGGAGCGGGAATACCGCACCGGCACCTCCGGGGAGCCCGATCAGATGCCGTCGACCGGGTCACCGGCGTACCGGCGGCCGTCCAGGTGCGGCCACGCGTACGCCACGCACCCGTCCAGCCCGTACGTCTGCTGCTGCATGACGGGGGCGGGACGCCCCGGACCCGGGCACGCCTCGTGGCCGTACCCGAACTCGTGCCCGACCTCGTGGTTGATCACGTACGACCGGTACACCTCCAGCGGAGCGCCGTAGTCCGGCACCGCCTCCAGCCAGCGGGCCAGGTTGACGATCACCTGCCCGGGGAGCCGACAGGAGGTGTAGCGCTCGGTGCTCAGGCCACCCAGGGCACACATCTGCTCGGAGGTGGCCGGGCTGGCCAGGTAGACGGTGAAGTCGGCCTCGGCGGGCTCGGCCACCCGCTGCACCCGGCGGGTCGCGTCGGCGGTCCACCCACGCGGGTCGGCCAGGGCCTCGTCGACAGTGGCGGCGAACGTGGGAACGTCCTGGCCGACACCGGCCTCGACGGCCACCCGGTAGCGGTGCAGGGGGCCGCCGTCGCCCCGGACCGGCGTACCACCCTCGGCGGTGACGAAGGTGCCGGTGCCGAAGGTGGGGATTCCCGGCCGTCCGGGCGAACCACCGTCACCCCCCGAGGGGCTCGACAGGCCCGCCGAGGGGCTCGGGACGGCCGCCGAGGGGCTCGGGACGGCCGCCGAGGGGCTCGTCAGGCCCGGCGGCGCGCCGCCGGAACCGCCGGACCGGGCCGTCGACGGGTCGGTGGACGGTGCGGACACCACGAGTACGGCGAGCACCAGTGCCACGGCCAGGACCAGCACCGGCAGCAGCCGTCGAGCGGGTAGGGCAGGCAGGAAGCTCACGAAACCCAGCGTCGCACCCGATTCCGGCCGAAGTCGGGGAAACCGGATTATCTGCGAAGAATCCTCGCGTCACCCTGGACAAGACGTCCCACCCCATGCCGGAGGCCCACTCGTGCCGGAGGCCGCCGGCCCACCTCTTGCCGAAAGGCCCAGTCCGAAGGCCGTGGTCAGCGACGTGGGCCCGCGTACCGGCGGCCGTCGAGGTAGGGCCAGGGGTTGGGGGTGCACCCGTGCAGGAAGAGGGTCTGCTGCATCATCACCGGCGCGGGACGCCCGGGAGCGGGGCACCGCTCGTGACGGTGTCCCAGTTCGTGGCCGACCTCGTGGTTGACGACGTACTGCCGGTAGACGGCGAGGGGGGTCCCGGCCCGTACGTAGTGCGGCACCGACGTCCGCCACCGCTCCAGGTTGATGATCACTCTCCCCGGCCCCCGACACGAGGTGTACGGCCTACCGTCCACCCTGATGTCCACTGCGACGGCGGCGCACATCCGTCCGGCCGTCCGGGGCGTCGCCAGGTAGACGGTGAAGTCGTGCCCGGCAGTCCCGGGCACCTGTCGCAGCCGTAGCCGCCCCCCGTCCACCCAGCTTCCCGGCCCGACCAGCGCCTCGTGGACCCCGTCTGCGAAGGACCCGACGTCGGCACCGGCGCCACGCTCCACGGCGACCCGGTATCGGAGCACCTTCCCGGAGCGGCCCAGCACCGGACCGGTCCGGTCGGAGTGGGAGAACCGACCGCTTCCCGCCGACGGCGTCGTACCCGCGAGTCGCGGCACCCGTCGGGGGTCGGCCTCCGGCACGACCACCGGCCCACCCCGCTCCGCCGACCGAGCGGACCCGACCCCGGACCCGTCAGCGACAGGCCCGACCCCGGCACCCCCAGGCCCGGACCCGACACTCTCAGGCCCGGATCCGGCGGACCCAGGCCCGGATCCGTCGGCCCGAGGGCCGGATCCGTCGGCCGCCGACCCGGGTAGGGCGGCGGTGACCAGCTCGGACACCCTGGGGGCGGGTTGGTCCGCAGCCGGGATCCCGGCTGCGGGGTCACCCGGTTCGACGGTGGTGGCCACCGCCCCGGCGGGCGGGTCGGGGGCGTCGACCACAGCGAGCAGCGCCGCGCCGAGCGCCAGCGACAGGGCGAAGAACCTGGCCCGCCGGGCGAACGCGGGACGGGCCGACCCGCCCGACGTCGGATCCGGGAGGGATCGGCCGGGTCCGGACCTGTCGGGTACGGATCGTGATCGGTCAGTGGCTGGCAGCACCCGGCCAGGGTGTCACGTCGGACCCGGCCGAGGCCCCCTGCGACTCGCCGAGCAGGCCCAGAACGGCGCGGGCGACGGTACGCGGCACCTCCATCTGCGCCACGTGACCCACCCCGGTGAGCATCAGCAGTCGGCTGTCCGGGATCACCCGGGCGGTCTGCGGGGACACCCGGACGTCGACCAGCCGGTCCTTCATGCCGCCGATCACCAGGGTCGGGGCGCGTACCCCGGCGGCCAGGCGCCACAGCGAGTCGGTCCCCCGCAGGTAGGACCGCAGGAAGCTGCCGACCAGGCCACGGAAGGTCCGCAGGTAGGCGGCGGCGTAGTGCTCGACCTGGGCGCGGGCCTGGATCTCCGCCAGGGCCTCCGCCTGCCGCTGGGGGCTGATCCGGGACAGGTCGCCGACGCACGCCTCCAGGGTCTGCTGCGCCATCACCTCCGGGGCGATCTTCGCCAGCCGCCAGGCCACCAGCCGCTCCCCACCGGGGACGGCCAACACCGGCAGCATCCGGCCCTGGAGGGAGCGTCGGAAGTCCAGGAAGGGCAGGGCCGGGGAGATCAACGTCAGGGTACGGACCAGTTCGGGCCGTCGCGCTGCCACCCGGACCGCCACCGACCCGCCCAGCGAGTTGCCGATGAGGTGCACCGGACCCCTGTCGGACTGCTCGATCCAGCGGACCGTCAGGTCGGCGAAGGACGCGATGGTGTACCGGCTGCCCGGCTCGCTGCGGCCGAAACCGGGCAGGTCGATGGCCTGACCGTCGAGTCGACCAGCGAGCAGACCGGCCAGGTCGGTCCAGTTCTGCGAGGACCCGCCGAGCCCGTGGAGGTAGAGCGCCGGTTCGGCGTCGGGGGCGGTCGCCGGGGTCTCCCGGACGTAGGTCGCAGCGCCGTCGACAGGTACCGACCGGCCGGGCCAGGGTGGCGGGATCCGGTCTTCGGGCAGGAGGTCGTCCGGCCAGAGGGTGGCACGCTTCATGGATCCAGTCTGCCCCCACCCGTCTAGGCCAGCAGGGCCTCCAGCCGACGGTTCACCGCCGCCAGGGTGGCCCTGACCACTGCCTGTCGGGGGTCACCCTGGACCAGGGCGGAGCCGGCGATCTGCTCCACCCAGCCGTCGCAGACCAGCAGGACCACCACCGTGGCGACCTCGCAGTTGCCGAACGGCACCACCGCCGCGTGCTCGACGAAACACCGACCCGAGTCGGCAGTACGGCCGGTGCCCCGCAACAGCTCGTCCACGGCTGCTGCGGCGGCGACGGCGCAGAGCCGGAGCACGTACCCGTCGACGGCCGGGCCGCTGGTGAATCCCGAGGCGGGCTCCCCCGCCGCGAGCAGGCGCACCTCGACCGTGGCGTCCAGACCGAAGGTGCTGACCTGCACGTGGTCGATGACCACCCGGGGTCCCTGTCGTCCGCCGGTGTCCAGCGGGCGCGACGGGGCCGTCTCCGTGGTCGTCATCTGCCCGCCGGAGTACGAGGAGCCGAGCAGCGCCGGGCTCCCGGTGGCCATGCCGGTCGCGGCCGACGAGGCGGCGGGTTCCTGCGTACCGGCGGGGGTGGTCTGTCGACGGCGACGCGGGGGTGCCGACGGTGCCGGTCCGGTCGGCCGGTCCCCCCGGACTCCGGTGGGGCTCGGCGCACCGGCGGGGACCGGGGACGTCGCGTCGCCCCCGGTCGGGTGCTCCGGGGCGCGACCCGGCCGGGCAGGTGGGGTCGGGGGTGCCTGGCCCTCCACCGGACGGGCTTCGGCCCCGGACCGCAGGCCGGGCGGGACCGGCGGGGCGGGAAGGTTCTGCGGGGCGGCCGCCAGCCCCATCCGCTCCTGGAGCAGGCGGGCGACGTGCCGACTCACATCGGCCGGGTCCGCGCCGTCGGAGAGGTCGAGTCGCAGGCTGTGCGCCCCGGCGGGGGTACGCCGCAGCGAGGCGTCCCGGACGCCCCCGACGCCTCGGACGGCGGCGAGGATCGCCTCGACGTCGAACCCTTCCGGCCGTTCCTGCGGCGGGTCGGGCTCCTCCTCCCGCCGCAGATGGGTGGCGATCCGAGCGAGCTCGGGGGATTCGGTGGGCTCCACTGTCGGCGGCTCCGGCACGACGGGCACGTCCGGCTCGGCCGGAACGCGCTGCGGCAGCAGCTCCGCCCGGTCCTCGGCATCCGGGTCCGCCGCAGGTGCCGGTTCGGGGGCGGATCGACGGGCCGAGTAGGGGGCTGCGCTCTCCGGTTCGGGCGCGGACGGATGGCGATCGAGGTGGTCGCTGACGCCGGGGGTGGGGGCGACGACCGGGCCGGCCTGGTCAGCCGGGGGCAACGATCGGGTCGGTGGTTGCGGGGTCACCGGGCCGTCGGCGGGCTCGGTGGGCAGGGGCTCCGGTTCGGTACGGACCGGCCGCAGCCGGAACGGCCGGACCAGCGCACCGGCGTCGGGCGTACCGGCGTCGGGCGTACCGGTGTCGGTGCCGGTCGGCGGCTCCTCCGGGGTCTGCGCCCCGGCGGTCGGTGCGCCGGTCGGATCCTCGGGTGCTCCGCCCCGCGCCCATGGTGGGCGTTCTCCGGCCTCCCGGGACCTGATCCGCGACGCGGACGGGGGGTACCCGCGCCAGGCCTCCGGCGGGGTCGACTCGTACCGGTTCGGTTCGCTGCGCATCGGCTGGTACGGCCGGTGCTCCTCGGCCGACACCGGCTCGTACGGTCGGTGTTCGACTTCCGGGGTCGGCTCGTACGGGCGGGAGGTCCGGTTCGCCGTCGGGTCGTACGGCTGGCGGGACTCGCCCGACGTCGGGTCGTACGGGCGGCGGGTCTGCGTCGCGTCCGGGTCGTACGGGGGTGCGGGGTCGGTCGGCGGAGGCTCGTACAGCCGACGGACCTCTGGTGACATCGGCTCGTACGGTCTCGGCGACGGATCGGCCGGGGGCCTGCTGTCGGTCTGCGGACGGGTCCGCTCCGGCGGACGGGCCGACTGCTCCGGCTGGCGGGCCGACTGCTCCGGCTGGCGGGTCGGGTGCTCCGGCTGGCGGGTCGGCTGCAGGTGCTCCGGGTGGGGTGCCCACTCGACGCGTTCGGGGGGGTCGCGGTCCTCCCGGCCCCGGCGGCCGGTGGGCTCCTCGTCGGTGCGGGCCCAGGGCGGGGCCCACCCCTCGCTCCAGCTCGGGCGGTTCCAGTTCGGTCCCGGCCAGTCGGGTTCGTCGTCGTCGAGGCGGCGGGCGGGCGGGCCACTGGACGGGCCGTCCCGAGTCGGGTCGGCACCGCGCCCCTGGGTCGAATCGGTGCCGCGTCCGTGGCTCGGGGCGGCACCGCGCCCCTGGGTCGGATCAGTGCCGCGCCCCTGGATCGGGTCGGTGCCGCGTCCGACCTGGTCCCGCTCCGGTCGGTGGTCGCTCCGGAGGTCGTCGACCCGACGGTCGAGGGAGGCGTCGGAGGAGTGCCGGGCATTCGGCGGGTCCCCGGCGACCGGGGGCCGCCCGGTGGGGCGCTCGGTCGGGGGTGCGGGCCGCTGGAAGGGCACGACGACCCGGTCGGTGTCGTGGTCCCGGCGGCGTTCGGCGCGCAGGCCGGGCGGGGCGCTGACCGGGTGCTGGGGTTGCGACGGCGGGGAGCTCACCGGGATCCGGGGGCCGCCGGGCGGGGCACTGATCGGGACCTGCCGTTCGCCGGGGATGTCGGTCGGGCCGTGACCGTAGCCGTTCACCCGGTGCCCGTTGGCCCGGGTCGGCAGTCCGTCGCCGGGGTGGTGGCCGGGCAGCGGTGGGGGCAGGTCTCCGTAGCGCGGCGAGGACGCCGACCACGCGGACTGTGGTTCCGGCTGCCAGCCGCCTGCGGCCTCCCCCTCCGGGGACCAGGCAGCTGCGGCGGAAGCCCACCCACTGCCGGGGCGGGCCAGGTCGTCGTGCTGACCCGTCCCGTCACCGTGCTCTCCCGGGGTGGCAGCTCCGGGTTGACCTGTTTCACTCACCGCGCGCTCCTTGGTCGCCCTCGCTGAGGCTACCGTGTGGTGACAGTGGCGATAAGTTACAGCGGCGGGCCAATTCCGGGTACGGGTCGCACCTCGACCGGTTCGGGCGATTGATGCCGGCTCGTACGAAGAAACTCGGAGGTTCCCATGACCGCGTTGGGGAACGGTGCACAGACTGCCGGCCGACCCACGCGTCTGCCACGTTCGGCGCGCCGTAAGCAGCTGCTCGCGGCGGCGCAGGAGGTGTTCGTCGCACAGGGGTACCACGCTGCGGCGATGGACGACATCGCCGAACGGGCCGGCGTCTCCAAGCCCGTGCTCTACCAGCACTTCCCGGGCAAGATGGACCTCTACCTGGCTCTGCTCGACACCCACTGTGACGCGATCGTCGCCAAGGTCCAGGAGGCGATGGTCGGGACGAACGACAACAAGGAGCGGGTCTCCGCCTCGGTGCGGGCCTACTTCGACTTCGTCGACCACGAGAGCGAGGCGTTCCGGCTGGTATTCGAGTCGGACCTGCGCAACGACCCGGCGGTACGCCAACGGGTGGAACGGGTCGAGCAGGGCTGCATCGCCGCGATCACCGACACCATCATCTCGGACACCGGGGTCAGCCGGGCGCACGCCGAGCTGCTCGCCTCGGGTCTGGTGGGGGCGGCCGAGACGGCTGCGCAGTTCTGGCTGGCCGGGGGGCGTCAGGTGCCGAAACCGGAGGCGGAGGCCCTGGTGGCGGCGCTGTCGTGGCGGGGAATCGCCAGCTTCCCGCTGCAGGGTGAGTCAGCCTGAGCATCGGCTCCACAGATCGGATAGCCTTCGTCCGGCGGCTCTTTCGCCCCAGTTGAGGAGGCACAGTGGAGGTCAAGATCGGCGTGCAGTACGCGGCACGCGAGCTGGTGTTGGAGAGCGCTCAGACGCCGGCGGAGATCGAGCAGATCGTGGCCGACGCCCTCGCCAGCGACGGAACGCTGTCCCTGACCGACGAGAAGGGCCGGCGGCTCGTCGTCCCGGCGAGCAAGGTCGCCTACGTCGAGATCGCCGAGGCCTCGCCCCGCGCTGTCGGTTTCACCCCTCGTTGACGGTCGGGGCCCGGACACGGGCCCCGACCCTCGACACCTCCGCTTCTCTTCGTGGTTGTCCGGTCTCTGCCGCCACTGCGCCCCGAACCCGCCGGATGGTGACCTGGTTCACAGGATTCCCGGCGCGGTGGGCTTGTCCGCATGGATGGAGCCATATCCCTGCGGCTCAGGTAGGATGAACCAGTTGCCGTGGGCGCCGATCCGTTCGACGTTCAGCCTGCGGCGCGCGTGCGGCCCGGTCCGGCTCGGCGGTCCCCGCCCCCGACCGTGTGGCCCGCGCCAATATCGAAGCGCCCTGAGGACTCCAGGGGCGCACCACGAGAGGGCACCCCGAAATCCACATGAGCGAACAGAACCGAGAGCAGACAACCGAGCAGGAACCGATCGCCACCGTACCGGTGCGGCCCGAGGCCCCGACCTTCGCCGACCTGGGCGCACGGTCCGAGACCGTGGAGGCGCTCGCCGCCGCCGGTATCACCCGGGCCTTCGCCATCCAGGAGTACGCGCTGCCGATCGCGATGCGCGGCACCGACCTGATCGGCCAGGCCCCGACCGGCACCGGAAAGACCCTCGGCTTCGGCGTACCGCTGCTGGAGCGGGTGTTCGCCCCGGGCGAGGGCAGCGACGGCGTTCCGCAGGCCCTGGTCGTCGTCCCCACCCGTGAGCTGGGTCTCCAGGTCGCCAAGGACCTCGACGCCGCAGGGCGGACCCGGGGCGTCCGGGTCCTGCCGATCTACGGCGGGGTGGCGTACGAGCCGCAGATCGAATCGCTGCGCAAGGGCGTGGAGATCCTGGTGGGTACGCCGGGTCGACTGCTGGACCTGGCCAAGCAGAAGCACCTGCGGCTGGACCGGGTGCACGCGCTGGTCCTGGACGAGGCCGACCGGATGCTCGACCTGGGCTTCCTGGACGACGTGGAGAAGATCCTGGCGATGCTGCCGGAGGACCGGCAGACGATGCTCTTCTCGGCGACGATGCCGGATCCGATCGTGGCGTTGTCGCGGCGGTTCCTGCGTCGTCCGGTGACGATCCACGCCGGGCACACCGCCGAGACCGGCCCGAACCCGCAGACCACGCAGCTGGCCTACCGGACCCACTCGATGAACAAGATCGAGATCGTGGCCCGGATCCTCCAGGCCGAGGGTCGCGCCCTGACGATGATCTTCACCCGGACGAAGCGGGCCGCCGACCGGGTGGCCGAGGACCTCGACTTCCGGGGCTTCGCGGTGGCGGCAGTGCACGGGGACCTCGGTCAGGGTGCCCGGGAACGGGCGCTGCGGGCCTTCCGGGCCGGCAAGATCGACACTCTGGTCGCCACCGACGTGGCCGCCCGGGGCATCGACGTGAGCGGGGTGACCCACGTCGTCAACTACGACTGCCCCGAGGACCAGGACACCTACACCCACCGGATCGGGCGTACCGGCCGGGCCGGTGCCACCGGCGTCGCGGTGACCTTCGTCGACTGGGACGACATGCCCCGGTGGCGGATCATCGACAAGACCCTCGGGCTGGACATGCCGGAGCCGCCGGAGACCTACCACACCTCCCCGCACCTCTACACCGACCTGGCGATCCCCACCGACGTCAGCGGCACCCTGCCGTCCGCCGAGCGGACCCGGGCCGGGCTCTCCGCCGAGGTCGAGGAGGACCTCGGCGGCGGCCGGTCGCGGCGGGGCGACTCCGCCCGGCCCCGACGTGGTGAGCGGGGTGACCGGACCGAGCGGGGTGACCGGACCGAGCGGGGTGACCGGAGTCGGCGACGCCGTCGGCAGGACGGTGACGCCCCGACCACCCCGGACGCCGCCGAGACCGGCACCGCCCGGGACGACTCCGCAGGAGAGGGCAACCCGGCCCGTCGGCGTCGCCGCCGCCGCGCCGGTGAGGTGGTGTCGGGCGAGCCGACCCCCGAGTCCCCAGCGGTGGTCACCGCCGGGACGGGTGACGCCGCAGCGCCGTCGGGCGACACCGCCGCCAAGCCGCGCCGTCGACGCCGCCGCCGTGGGGCGGGGGGCGCCGCCGGGAGCGGTACGCCGGCCGAGGTGACCGCCGACTGACCCGGCACCCGAGACAGGTGTGAACCGACGTCCCCGTACCGTGCCGGTGCGGGGACGTCGGCCGTTCGGCGGACGTGGATGATGGAGCGATGCCGGAACCGTTGGACGCCGCCCTGACCGAGGTCCGGGCCCTGCTGCTGGACCCTGCCCTGACCCGGGCCGTCGCCGCCGGGCGTCGTCGGGGGCAGCGCCCCTCGGTGGTCCGTGCCGAGCTGCGCCCGGTCACCCTCAAGGCGGGGACCCGGTTGCAGATCGCCACTTCCGACGGCGACCGCCCGTTCACCCGCAACGTCACGCCGGGGGCGGAGGCCGACGCGGCGGTGGACGCGTTGCTCGCCGAGCCGTTCGGCAACTGGCACGTGGAGACGGTCGACGCCACCGTCCAGCTCCGGGTCACCAAGTCCGGCGAGGCCCAGGTGCACCGGGCGAGGACCGCCCGGACCCCGGTCGAGCCGGGCGGACACGACCGGGTCAAGGAGTATCTCCTCGACCCCGGTGACCCGATCTTCGCCGAGATCGGCGGCTCGGCGGCGAAGCGGCGTCAGGTCGACGCCTTCCTGCGGGCTCTGGCGGCCACCCTCCCCGACGACCTGACCGGTCCGCTGCGCGTGGTCGACCTGGGCTGCGGGAACGCCTATCTCACCTTCGCCGCCTACCGGTACCTGTCCCGGCGGGGGTTGGACGTGCACCTGGTCGGGGTGGACGTCCGACCCGACCAGCGTCGTCGCAACACCGACCTGGCCGGACGCCTGGGCTGGGCCGACCGGGTGACCTTCGTCGCCGGGACCATCGCCGACGCGGTGGTGGACCCGGCTCCGGACCTGGTCCTGGCCCTGCACGCCTGCGACACCGCCACCGACGAGGCGTTGGCCCGGTCCCTGCGGTGGGGGGCCAGGTGGGTGCTCGCCGCGCCGTGCTGCCACCACGACCTCGCCGCCCAGCTGCGCACCCGGCCCGCCCCGGGGGCGTACGACCTGCTGACCCGGCAGGGGATCCTCCGGGAGCGCTTCGCCGACGTGCTCACCGACGCGTTGCGGGCCGCACTGCTGCGCCTGCACGGCTACCGGGCCGAGGTGGTGGAGTTCGTCGACTCCCAGCACACCCCCCGTAACCTGCTGATCCGGGCCCGCCGGACCGGGGCGGAGGGCACACCCGCCCAACGCGCCGAGTACCGGGACCTGGTGGACCAGTGGGGCGTGACCCCGCGCCTGGAGACCCTCCTGACCCCCGACGAGGGCTGACCACCGCCCACGATCGCCCCCACGCGACCCGCGACCCCGACCGGTGCGACGTAAGACCCCCGCGACGCAGATTGGGTCGATCGGCGGGTTCGCCCCGACTACGCGTCGTACTACCCTCATTGACGCGCCGATCGGTGCGTCAGGCCGGAAGGAAGTCCCCACTTCGATGGGTTCCGCACAGGTGTCACCGCAGCACGCGTTCGCGCGGTTCGTCCGTCGGGCGATCGACGACGCCCGCGAGACACGCGGCTGGACGGTGACGGACCTGGCCCACCACACCGGCGTCGGCCGGTCCACGGTCTTCCGGTGGCTGGCCGGGGACTGGCAGGACTACCCGGAGTTGGCGAAGGTGCGCGGTTTCTGCACCGCCCTGGACCTGCCGGTCACTGCGGCGTTCCGGGCGCTCGGGGTGCCCGAGGCCGGGGGGTTGCCGCGTCGGCGCGGCGACGAGAACCCGGTCGAGGCGGACATCAGGGTGATCCTGGACCGGCTGGCCGATCCCCGGATCCCGGCGGAGGAGAAGCACCACATCCGGGACCTGCTGCGTTACCTGGCCCGCCGCCCGATCACCCGGACGTCCGGCCGGGCCGACGGGGACGTCACGCCACGGTCAGCGTGAACTCTGCGGTCCGGACCTCACCGGCGATCTGGAAGTCCAGGTAGAGCCGATACCGACCGGGGCCGGGGGCGGTCACCCAGAACTTCACCGCCGCCCCGTCCAGTTCCGGTTCGGGATGCACGTGCAGGTAGCCCAGGTCCCCTTCACGCAACGCCACCAGGTGCCCGTAGGCCCCGAGGTACCGCTCCAGGGTCGGCACCGCGCCGTCCGCGCCCCGGACTGTGAACACCAGGGGTACGGCGGTTCCGGGTTGCGGGTCGCCGTCGTAGGAGACGGTGAACCCGTCGACGACGGCCTGCCGGGTCGGTTCGGGCAGCGGCCGGGGGATGTGGTCCCCGGGGGCGACCAGGTCCACCCCGAGGGTGACGGCCGCCTGGAGTCCGTCGTCGGCGACGGCGGTGAAGTCGGCGTACATCCGCCAGACGCCGGGCTGGGCGAGGGTCAGCGGGATTGACCAGGTCCCGTCGGGTGCCATCGTCGGGTGCAGGTGCTGGTAGCCGCCGAGGTCCCGGCGGACCACGATGAGGTGCATCGGCTTGTCGTGCACCACGGCGAACCGGGTCACCGGCTTCCGCTCCCCGTCGTGGACCTGGAACCGCAGCTCACCGGCCTGGCCTGCAGGCATCTCCGGGGTCAGCGGGACGAGGGTGTACCCGGCCGAGGTGACCGACAGCCCGGTGGCGTCGTCGGCGTCGGCCCCGTCGTGCTGGTGCGCCCCGGTCCCCGGCGCGTGACTGTGCCCAGCGACCGGGGCCGCCCCGCCCATGGTCCCGCCCGCCGGGGTCATCGCGCCCGGCACCGTCTCGCGGGGGTTCAACCGCCCCAACCCGAACCCCAGGAGTACGGCCACCAGCAGCCCACCCACCACCAGCGCCATCCGCAGCGTCCCCGGGTCGACGACGGTCGGTGCCGCCGCCCCGGCCGGATCGGCGCTCGACGGCCCGACGGCGACCTCGTCCTCGACGGCGGTGGACTGCTCAGACATGCCGCCACCGTACCGCCACGAGGTGATCTCGCCGGAGGCCGTCAGCCGGTGGGACCCTTGGAGCCCACCGGCTGACGGCACTCTTACTACCTGGTCGGTGACGGAGTCCGCGTCGTCGGGTTCTGCCGCGTTCGGTCGGAAAGGGTCGTGGCTTCATGCGAGGAGCCGGAACCTGACGGGGTCCTCGACATCCGAGCAGCTGCAACCTCGGCCACCTGGGAAGGGGGCAGCGTTACCGACCCCCTGTCAACCTTGGTACCCAACTCCACGGCCTTCGGGGGCGGGGGCGGAGGGACACTTTGTGTCGATTTGACATCCGCTACGGACGTCTTCTCATTCGCCGCGTCTGCGGACCTCACCGATGCCAGCTTCTGGTATTCCGCCGACGCCTTAACGAAATCCACGGCCCGTGAGGCGGAAGTGACTGCCGGCACCCGGGTTTCCGCGTAAAGAGCCGTTCGACCAGTCAGAAGAGAACGGCGCTTGCTCGCATCTTCCACAAGGGCCAAAGCGTAGTTAATCGAATCGTCGACAGCCCGCTGCGCATGGAAGACCGTACTAAAATCTTTCCTGTTCGCGGCGGATTTGGAATCAGCAACAAGGCTCCCGAGTTGGTTGAGAAGCTTGTCGTTCTTCATTGCTGCAGTCATCAAATTGTGAGAGGCTTCGTCGAAGCGAGCGCTGCCGATTCTTTGACCGACTTCATCCCGAATTCCTTGGGCCTTGTTCAGCCTAACCCCAGCTTCGTCCATCCCTTGGCTTCGCACCTCACCAGGCTTCTGCCGCGCCATGTTCACCTGCACCCTGAATTTGGCTACAGTGTTGGCGTATATATCCAAACGGTCATCAATCGAATCCAGCCTCCTGTACGTCTCAGCTGCTGCGGCGGCCGCTTTTACCAGGTGCCCTCGAATCTCCATCTGCGCCTGAAGAATCCCCTCCCCGTGGGAACCCAAAGCAGCCACCTCAGGCAGCTCGACCTTTAGTTCGTACGGCAGCTCTACTTCTTCGCCGACCTCAGCCGAGGCAACGGACTGCGAGTCCGAATCATCCGAATCGGCAGCCTTTGCCGTGGCGTTCGATCCGTCCGAGGTGAAGCCGCCCTCCCGATCTTGGCGCTCCTGTGAGTGCGAGCCATCGGGCGCGGAAGCTGTTGCTGCAACATCCGATCCGTCCGGCGGGTGTCCACTCTCTTGACCTTGGCGCTCTGATCCCATCACGTGACCCCTTCGCTCACTGAGCTGATGCAACAGATTCACGAAGTTGAGCGCCGACCGTTCAGTAACTTAGCGCGGCAATGCTATGATGAAAATCACAGGTTCGACCCGAATCGAATCGATGACGGGTCAGCCGGAGACGGCGAGGGTGAGGGGTAGCACCGCCGGGGCACCGGCTCGGCGCAGCAGTCGGGTGACGAGGGTCAGGGTCCAGCCGGTGTCGGCGAGGTCGTCCACGAGCAGGACCGGGCCGTCCAGCCCGGCGAGGGCGGTGGCCAGGTCGGAGTCGACGGTGAAGGCGTCGTGGAGGGCGCGTACCCGCTGGGCGCTGTTGCCCCGGGCGGCGGACCCGGCGGACGGGCCGACCGGGGTGACCTGGCCGAGCAGGGGAAGCCGACCGACGGTGGCGATCCGGTCGGCGAGCGAGGCGACGAGGGTCGGGTGGCGGCGGGAGCCGACGGCTACCACCCCGACCGGGCGGGACGGCCACCTGTCGTCGCCGTGCGCCCACGCCTTCAGGACCTCGACCACCGCGGCGGCCACGTCGTCGGGGACCGGGCCGTCGGGGGACTCCGGGCCGAGCAGTCCGCGCAGCCGCCCACCCCACCCGAGGTCGGAGAGGCGCCCCACGGCCCGCCCCGGCAGCGCCTGCTCCCCCGGCGGGATCCTGCCCTTCAGGGGTACGCCGACGGCGTCAAGCCCGGTCGGCCAGAGCTTCTTCGGTGGCAGGTCGACGCCGGGACGGTCGAGGAAGGACTCCCCGGCGGTCAGCGCGGGGTCGGACACCTCCGGCGTGAACAGGGGGCCGGCGCACCTGTCGCACCGGCCACAGTCGGTCGCCCCGACGTCGTCAAGGCATTCCCGCAGGTAGCGAAGGCGGCAGCCGGGGGTGGTCGCGTACTCCCGCATCGCCTGTTGCTCGGCGGACCGGGCCTGGGCGACGCGCCGCAACCGGGCCTCGTCGTAGGCCCAGGCTTCGCCGGTGGCGAGCCACCCGCCGCGCACCCGGCGGACCGCCCCGTCCACGTCGAGGACCTTGAGCATCATCTCCAGGCGGGTACGCCGCAGGTCGACGACGGGTTCCAGGGCCTGGGTGGAGAGCGGTCGGTCGGTGCGCAGCGCCCCCAGGACGGTCCTGACCTGCTCCTCCGGCGGGAAGGCGAGAGAGGCGAAGTACCGCCAGATGGCGGCGTCCTCGACCCCGGGCAGGAGCAGCACCTCGGCGTGTTCGACGGCCCGACCGGCCCGTCCGACCTGCTGGTAGTAGGCGATCGGGGAGGGCGGTGCCCCGAGGTGCACGACGAAACCGAGGTCCGGCTTGTCGAACCCCATCCCGAGGGCGCTGGTGGCCACCAAAGCCTTGATCTTGTTGTCGAGGAGGTCCTGTTCGGCAGCGCGCCGGTCGACGTCGTCGGCCTGCCCGGTGTAGGAGGCCACCGCCCACCCCCGGGACCGGAGGAACTCGGCGGTCTCCCCCGCCGCCGCCACCGTCAGGGTGTAGACGATCCCCGACCCGGGGAGCCGGTCGAGGTGGTCGGCGAGCCAGGCCAGCCGGTGGGCGGGGGTCGGCAGGTCGAGTACGCCCAACCGCAGCGACTCCCGGTCGAGGCTGCCCCGCAGGACCAGGACGTCGGGGCGTACCGCAGCGGCTCCGGCGGGACCGGTCCCGTCGGAGCCGAGCTGCTCGGCGACGTCGGCGGTGACCCGGGCGTTGGCGGTGGCGGTGGTGGCCAGGACCGGGGTCCGGTCGGGCAGACCGGCGAGGAAGGTCCGCAGTCGCCGGTAGTCGGGACGGAAGTCGTGCCCCCAGTCGGAGACGCAGTGCGCCTCGTCCACCACGAGGAGCCCGGTGGTGGCGGCCAACTGTGGCAGGACCCCGTCGCGGAAGTCGGGGTTGTTCAGCCGTTCCGGGCTGATCAGCAGGACGTCCACCGAACCGGCGTGGATCTCGGCGGTGATCTCGCCCCACTCGTCGAGGTTGGCCGAGTTGATGGTCCGGGCCCGGATCCCCGCCCGCGCGGCGGCCTCGACCTGGTTACGCATCAACGCCAGCAGCGGGGACACGATCACCGTCGGCCCGTGCTCCCCCCGCTCCCGCAGGAGTGCGGTGGCGACGAAGTAGACGGCCGACTTCCCCCACCCGGTCCGCTGGACGCAGAGCACCCGACGCCTGTCGACGACGAGCGCCTCGATGGCCCGCCACTGGTCCTCCCGGAGCCGGGCGTGCTCACCGGCCAGCCGACGCAGTACCGCCTCGGCCCGGTCGCGTACGGTCGCCTGCTCTTCCTCCATCCGGCATTCCTACCAGCCGCGCCGACCCCGACCCGCGAGCCCCGCCCCCGGTGCGCCGGGTCACAGGTGAATTCTGCGTGGACCATCGAACCGGCGGGCATCGACGGCCGTAGGTCGGACGCCGTTCGGCGGAATTCGACAACCGGAGAGGCCGAAGAATGGAAAACCCCGACCAGCGATCACGCGAATCCCCATCCACCGGTGCGGCGTACCACGTCCAACACCTGTGGAAGGCGTTACCCGCCGAGCAGGTGCTCGACGCAGCGGAGACCGAACAGCGCAGGGCCGCCGAGCTGTTGCGCACTGCTGCCGATTCCCTGACCAGCGCCCCCGAGCAGGAGAAGCAGGTGATAGGGCACCTGGAGGAGAGCCAGGAGACCTGCAATGCGGCGCACCTGTGGGTTCGGGCCGAACAACACCGTCGGTTGAACGTCGCGGGACTGGCCCGGACGGCGGACGCGAAGGACCTCGCCTACTCGCACGCGAAAAAGGCGGGCGCCGCTGAGATCGTGCAGGCGGCGGCGCTCGCCAAGGTGCGGGAGGCGATCGACGATCAGCGGACCGCCCTGATCCTCCGAAGGCTCGCTGCCGATATCAAGGCCCCTCCTGAGAGGCCGGTCCCAGCCGGGACCGACGATCCCGCCGAGGTGCGGCGTTTGGCGTCCCGTTCGCAGCAGAAGGTCGCCGAACACCTGACGGGGGCGATCTCGGACCAGCGGGACGCCGCAGGACGGGTGACGAGACTGCGGTCCCCGCACGGCTCCGGCCCTCTCGCGGAGGAGCGGCTAGCACCGGAGACGTTGACCACCGTCCGTGATCTACTGCTGGACCACGCCGACGAGCGTCTCGACAGCCGGGCGACGATCACGAGGGTCGCCGAGGCTCTGCAAGGGACGAGTCATCCCCTCGGTGAGCTGGCGCAGAAGTGCCGGCAGCAGCTCCAGACCAGCGGTGCCGCCCGACTGCCGTCCCCCACCACCGCAGCACAGCCCGATCGTCGGCCCGACGGTCACCAACCACCACCTCGGCATTCCAGCCCGAAGCCCCAGCAAGCCGGACGGAGCATCTGATGACAACCCCCGAGCAGCCCACCACCAACCTCGTCGCCGCCATCCGCTCAAATCAGAGAATGACCGATTCCTTCCTGAACGTGTGGGAGGAACTCCGTTCGGAGAACTCCTTCGAAAACACCAACAAGTACGCGTTACAGGCGAACGAATCCATGAGCAAACTCGGCAGTGACATCGACCAGGCCATTCAAAAGACTGACAAGAATTCCCAGAACTGGGAAAGCCTGGTCGAGGCGAAGGGACACCTCAGCACGGCGAAGAAGTATCAGGAAAGTGTCGTCAACCACTTGAACAATGATGCGTCCGACGAGCAGGTCAAGGCGGCCCAGAAAAAGGCCAGCGAGGCGATGGACCAGGTCTTCAGACACCTGCCCGGTGGCGTGAGCCACACCGTGGTCAGAGACTTCGCCGCCCAACCGGTACCGACGTCGCAGCAGAGTGTGACGACCACCCCCGACGCGAACGCGTACGTGGGCGGGCCGAGCCAGACCGCCGTCCAGGACCGTACGACCCGGCAGGCCCCCCGAGGGCCGGGACGGTAGCAGCACCTCCGGGTGTCCGCACGTCGCAGCGGTGCTCGTCGGGCGATCCGGGTCTGCGAGGTCGATCACCTCGTCGGGACTGAACCGGAGGGCGGTCCGCCCCGTCGTGTGGTCGACGACGCGGGCGGACCGCTCGCACCAGCGTCGGCGCCGAGGAAGGAATCAGGACGTGCCCGAGCAAGATGATCTTGAGAAGAAGTTCCGCGCCCACGGATACGAAGATCTAAGGGACGTCTCGTAACTCGGTGACGGGTCCATGGTGGATCATGTTGGGGTGCAGGTGATCTCGGCAGCTCGCCCGGAGTGGATCGTCCCGTTCACCGGGCTGCAGCCCGTCCAGTTCCGG
>NZ_JBEPEQ010000059.1:0-35797 GCF_040300925.1 Micromonospora sp. NPDC000207 | reverse complement strand
GGCGCGGGGGCGTGCACCGCGCCCCGTGCCCAGCGGTCGGCCGACGACAGCGTCGACATGGGAACCGGCTTCGACTGTTTCGACCCGCTGTCGGCCACCGACGCGGTGGCGATCCCTGCCGTGGCGCGGGAGAACCGGGCACTGCTGCTGCGCCTGATGACCGAGGGCGGGTTCGTCGGCTATCCCCGGGAGTGGTGGCACTACCGCCTCTCCGACGAGCCCTACCCGGACACCTACTTCGACTTCCCGGTCAGCCGGGCGGCGGTCCGCTGAGAACACCGTTGCGGGGGTGTACGGCCCCACCTACTGTTGATCAGCACCGTCCGTTCGAGCGCCCGGGGGAGGCCGCCGTGTCGCAGCACATCCGCACCGACGAGCGGCCCGTCCTGTCCGGCGCCGGTCCACGGGACGTCCGTCGAGGGCGACAACCGGGCGGACCGACATACCGACCGGGATTCCTTCGACGCACCGGGGAACCCGACCCGTACGCGGGGTGCCGGGGCGCGTAGCGCCCACCCGTCACCGTCGACCGCCCCGATCCGCGTGGACCGGGTGGGCGGTCACACCTCCCGGCACGACCGGGCTCTGTTCGTCACCAGCCGCCGGTGTCCGAGGCGGCACCATCCGAGGAGGCAATCATGAGTTTCACCGAGCTGCCGGGGACCCGGGCTCCCGTACGGGTCTGGACCGACCCGTACGGCATCGAGCCGCAGGCCGCCCGGCAGCTGCGCAACATCGGCGCGCTGCCCTGGGTACAGGGGGTCGCTGTGATGCCGGACGTGCACTTCGGCAAGGGGGCCACCGTCGGTTCGGTGATCGCGATGCGGCAGGCGGTGTCCCCGGCGGCGGTCGGCGTGGACATCGGCTGCGGAATGTCCGCCGTCCGGACCTCGCTGACCGCCGTCGACCTGCCCGACGACCTCGGCCCGCTGCGGCGTGCGATCGAGTCGGCGATCCCGGTCGGGTTCGCCATGCACGCCGACGCCGTCGACCCGCGCCGGGTCCGGGGCCTGGAGCAGGGCGGTTGGGGTGACTTCTGGCAGCGGTTCGGCACCCTCGACCCCAGGGTGGCGCAGCTGGAGACCCGGGCCCGTCGCCAGCTGGGCACGCTGGGCGGAGGGAACCACTTCGTCGAGGTCTGCCTGGAGTCGGGGGGCACCGACGACGGTCGGGTCTGGCTGATGCTGCACTCCGGGTCGCGCAACATCGGCAAGGAACTGGCCGAGCGGCACATGGCGGTGGCCCGGGGGCTGCCGCACAACGCCGACCTGCCCGACCGGGATCTGGCGGTCTTTCTCACCGGCACCCCGGAGATGGACGCCTACCGGCGGGACCTGTGGTGGGCGCAGGAGTACGCCCGGCGCAACCGGGCGGTGATGCTGGCGCTGCTGGGCAACGTGGTGCGGGAACACTTCCCGCAGGTCGGGTTCGACGAGCCGATCTCCGCGCACCACAACTACGTCGCCGAGGAGACCTTCGGTGGCGAGCAGGTGCTGGTGACCCGCAAGGGCGCGATCCGGGCCGGACGGGGGGACCTGGGCGTCATCCCCGGCTCGATGGGCACCGGGTCGTACATCGTGCGGGGGAAGGGCAACCCGGACGCGTACTGCTCGGCGTCGCACGGTGCCGGGCGGCGGATGTCGCGGGGGCAGGCCAAGCGGACGTTCAGCACCGCCGACCTGGTGGCGCAGACCGCCGGGGTGGAGTGCCGCAAGGACGCCGGGGTGGTCGACGAGATCCCCGGGGCGTACAAGGACATCACCGAGGTGATGGCCCAGCAGGAGGACCTGGTGGAGGTCGTGGCGCACCTCAGGCAGGTGGTGTGCGTCAAGGGCTGACTGTCCTCCCGGCGGCTCGCCCGGGGCGGTGCGTCGGCTCCGCCGCGAGGTGCCGGACCCCGACCCCGGGTGAGGTGTGGTAAGGGTCGCGGGGTCCGGCGTACCTCGGGTGGTGACCGGCCCTGCCGGCCACGTTATCGTTGGTCACCCCTGTTGAGGCTTTTCAGTCGTGGCGCAGGGATTACGGGGCGTTACCTTCAAGAGCGGGTGAGTACATGCGGCCGATCGACCTGGCCCGGGAGCACGGGTTGTCGACCCAGGCGGTGCGCAACTACGAAGAGGTGGGCATCCTGCCTCCGGCGCAGCGCACCTCGTCCGGCTACCGCCGTTACACCCCCCGGCACGTCCAGGCGTTGCGGGCCTTCGTCGCCCTGATCCCGGCCCACGGGCACGCCGACGCCACGTCGATCATGCAGGCGGTCAACCAGGGGCGGGTCGACGCGGCGCTGGCGCTCGTCGACCGGGGGCACGTCCGGCTGCACACCGACCGGTTGACGCTCGACGCGGTGACCGAGGCGCTGGCCGGGTTGGTCGACTCCACCGGGGCCACCGACGAGCCGGTGTCGGTCGGGGTCCTCGCCCACCAGCTCGGGCTCCGTCCGACGACGCTGCGGCGGTGGGAGCGGGCGGGGGTGCTGCGGCCACCCCGCGAGGCCGGTACCGGGTACCGGACCTACGCCCCGGCGGACGTACGCGACGCCCACCTGGCCCACCAGCTGCGGCGGGGCGGATACCGGCTGGAACAGATCGCCGAGGTGGTGGAGCGGGTGCGGTCGGCCGGGGGTGTGGCGCCCCTGCAGGCCACCCTGGCCGACTGGCGGTCCCGCCTGGACGGGCGGGGTCGGGCCAAGCTGACCGCGGCGGCGGCCCTCCAGCGCTACCTGACCGAAGCCGGCCACTGACAGGTATGACAGAAACAGTATTCGACAGTCGGAGACTGACATACATAGCATCAGCGCACATCGATGCGCAGGGCACGTGCCGCTGCGGGACCGAGGGAGTGCGCGATGGTGCGACGACATCTGTTGCGGGTGGCGACAGCCGTAGCCGCGGCGGTGCTGGCGACGACCGGCCTGCAGGCCGTCACCGGCGCGACGGCTTCGGCCGCCGCCCGGACCGTCTACTACGACGCCAGCCGGGCCGGAGAGTTCCGGACCAACTTCGACGCGGCGGCCCGGATCTGGAACAGCTCGGTCACCAACGTCCAGCTGGTGGCCCGTACGCCGGGCAACGTCACGATCTACGTCGACAACGGCTGGCCGCGCGCCCAGGTCACCGGGCTCGGCTCCGGTCGGGTGTGGATGGGCTGGGAGGCGGTCAACCAGGGGTACGACCGGACCCGGATCGCCACCCACGAACTCGGACACATCCTCGGTCTGCCCGACCGGCGTACCGGACTGTGTACCGACCTGATGTCCGGCAGCAGCGCCCCGGTCTCCTGCCGTAACGCCAACCCCAGCGCCGCCGAGGCCGCGCAGGTCAACCGCCTCTTCGCCGGCAGCACCGCAGCCTCCTCGCAGGTCGCCCGGACCTACACCTGGACCGGCGCCGAACCCGACGACGCGGTGACGCCGATGGTCGTCGGCGGCCGACCGGCAACCGAGAACTACCCCTTCATGGTGTACGTCTCCGGCTGCACCGGCTCGCTGATCAAGGCGAACTGGGCGGTCACCGCCAAGCACTGCGGCACCCCCGCCTCGGTCCGGGTGGGCAGCGTGAACCGGACCAGCGGCGGCACCGTGGTGAGCGTGGTCCGGGCGGTCAACCACCCGACCATCGACGTCAAGCTGCTGCAACTGGGCAGCTCCGTCAGCTACGCCCCGGCCCCGATCCCGACCACCTCGGGGGCCGTCGGCACCGCCACCCGGATCATCGGATGGGGCCAGACCTGCGCCCCGCGTGGCTGCGGCTCGGCCCCGGCCGTCGCGAACGAGCTGGACACCTCGATCGTCGCGGACACCCGGTGTCTGGGCATCAACGCCCCGTACGAGATCTGCACCAACAACACCAACGGCAACTCGGGTGCCTGCTACGGCGACTCCGGTGGACCGCAGGTGCGCCGGATCAACGGGGCGTGGAGCCTGATCGGTGTCACCAGCCGGGCCGGGAACAACAACTCGACCTGCGCCACCGCTCCCTCCATCTACGGTGACCTGCCGTCGATCCGCTCCTGGGTCAACACCCAGGTCGGTGGCCTCCCGGCCGCCTGACCGCCCGCCCCTTCCCCTCCGACGGGGGACGCCGACCCGGCGTCCCCCGTCGGCCCGTGTGCCCTCAGGTGGCTGTCGTCGCGGCCCGGTCGCCGGCCCCGGTCCGCCCCGACTGCCACGGCCAGCGCCCGGTCAGCTCCACCTCCAGCGAGAGGCTGAGGAACGTCCGGACCACGACGATCAGCGCCAGGACCCCCACCCCGCGAAACGTCGGGGCGACCGCCACGGTCCGGATGATGTCCCCGGCGACCAGGAGCTCCAACCCCAGCAGGATCGCCCGGCCCACCCCCTGCCGGTACGACCGGTAGGCGTCGGCGAGTTGCCGGGTGCGCGCGTACCGGGTCAGGAAGACTCCCGAGGCCACGAGCGCGCCGACGGCGATGACGAGCACCCCCGCGAGGTCCAGCAGACCCCCGACCCGCTCGACGACCTGCTGTGTCGACATCGCCACCCCCGTGCTCCGACCGGCCGGGACCGTGGGGGTCGGCCCCGTAGACCCCGTCGGCTCGGGCGGGGCCGGTCGTCCACCGGCGCACCCACCATCGCGCATCGGCCCGGCCGGTCCGCCCTGTTTCGCGAATTCCCACGGAGTCCGGGTCGCCGAACGTCGGCTACGGGTCACCACGGACGCCCGGTGAACCCGCACAATGGAGGGCCACATCCGGGTGGACGGGTGGACAGGGGGAGGGGTGCAGGTGGGGGAGTCGGACGAACCCCGTCCCGACGGGCCGGCCCGGGCGTCGCGTACGACGCGAGTGCGGCAGGCCCGCCTGGTGGGGCTGGTGGTCGTCCTGGCCGTCCTGGTGGCGGCGGTGATCCCCATCGTGCTCGCGACGGGTCCACCGACCCGCGACGATCTGTTGGAGGAGGCCGGACTCGTCGGCCGGCAACAGCTGCTCATCGGGGTGAAGGACGATCAGCCCGGCATCGCCCAGCGGCTGCCGAACGGCACCTGGCAGGGCTTCGACATCGACATCTCGTACATGATCGCCGGGTATCTCGGTTTCGACAGGTCGCGGGTCCGCTTCCTGCCGATCGAGAGTGAGGACCGGGCCCGCCGTCAGGCCCGCGACGGCGACGAGTTCGTCACCGTCGACCTGGTGATCGCCTCGTACAGCATCACCAGGCTGCGGGAGGAGGAGGAAGGGGCGGTCTTCTCGGCCCCGTACCTCGCCACCGAGCAGTCGGTGGTGACCCGGCGCGACGTACGCGACGGCGAGCAGGTGAGCAGCCTCGAGGACCTCGCCGGGGAGCGGGTCTGCACGTTGACCACCTCGACGTCCAGTCAGCGACTGCGCGACGCCGGGGCCACCCCGATCGGCCGGAACAAGATCAGCGAGTGCATCCAGATGTTGTACGACGGAACCGCGTACGCGGTCACCACCGACGCGGCGATCCTCGCCGGGTTCGTCACCGCCGACCAGCCCAACGACGACGGTCGGCACTTCCCCACCGTCCTGGAGGGCGGCAAACCCCTGCGGCACTGGGACATCGGCTCCTCCGCACAGGAGAAGTACGGGGTGAACACCGGTCCCAACGAGGCGCTGCGTGATCTGGTCGACCTCGCCCTGTACGCCTCGGCAAAGGACGAGAAGAACTCGGCCTGGGAGGAGGCGTACGACGCCAACCTGCGCTGGCAGCAGCGGTACAACCCCCAGCAGTCGGTCGCGGAGCAGCAGCAGCCCGAACCGAGGAAGGTGCAGGTGCGGCAGTGGCCGTGGGAGAGGATCGCGCTACCGGCCCCGACCTATCCCGGGAGCCCGTCGTCCGGGGTGGTGCCGTCCGGCCGCGCCGGACGACGGGGGCGCGTCAGGCGCAACAGTGGCTGCTGACGTTCCTGCCCGCGTTCCCCGTCCTGCTGCTGGTGCTGCGACTGTGGCAGCTCAGCCGCCAGGACATGTCCACGATGCTGCTGCTGGTGCAGTACGTCAGCCCGCTGGGTCTGCTCAGCGCACTGCTGATCGCCCTGGTCTGGGCGTTCCCGCTGGGGGTGCTCACCTTCGGGGTGCTCGGCCGCCTGCTGCGGATCAGCGCACCGGACCGTTTTGATCCACAACGGTCGCTACTGGCCTCGTGGACGGCGCGGACCCCGGGTTGGGTCCTCACCGCCGGGGTCGCGTTGGGGGTGCTCACCTGGCAGCTGCGGTTCCTGCCGACCCTGCTGATGCTGGGTCTGTGGCTGCTCGCGTTGCGCACCCGCTACCTGTACCCGGACCAGCCGACCCGGATCCTGCTCGTCGGGGTGGCGTTGCCGCTGGCTGCGGCGGTGTTGGTCTACTCGGCGGTGGGGCCGGCGGTCGTGGCCGCGCTTCGGGCGGGCGAGCTGACCACCGCCGCCCTTCTGGCGGTGCCGCCCGCAGCCACCGTGCTGCTCACCGGACCGCTGCCCGGTTGGGTCGCCCCGGCGTTGACCCACGGCCTGGCGTACACGGTGGCCGCCGTGCTTCCCCTGGTGATGGGGGCGGTATTCCTGCGGGTGCCGCTGCTGCCCACCGCCGCCGTCGAGGTGGCCGGCGCCGAACCGACCGAGACCACTCCGGGCGGCGTGCCGTCGGCCGAGACCACTCCGGGCGGCGTGCCGTCGACCGGGGTGCGCGACCGGGCCGGTCCGGAGGTGGTGGTCGGTGCCCTGATCACTGTCACCGACACCTCGACGATCGTCCTGGATCCGGTCACCGGCGTGCGGTTCCTGCCCAACGGCGAGGTCCGGTCGCAGGTCCTCTGTCCGCAGGCGGCGGGGGTGCCGTACAGCGTGGTGGCGGTGCACGGATGGCCGGTGGAGGAGACCGCACTGGACTGGATGATGCCCCGTCGACCGATCGTCGCTGTGGACGCCCGGTGCGAGGGTCGGCTCCCGGTCCGGTGAACCACAGGCGGCTCCTTGTCGACCTTCTGCCCGGCTTCCTGGTATGCCTCGACGACTTCCACGTGCGGGCGACGGGGTGAGACCCGGCACGATCACCGGGCGCGGCGGGCGGGTTCGACACCCACCCGCCGCGCCGTTTTCGATGCGGGGAGCACCGACCCACAGTCATTGACCCTCTTCGATGTCAGGAGTAATCTGCTCGAAACTTTATGGACGAAGTTCCCGAAAGTTTCGGAGAAAGGGCCTACGGGATGTCACAGCTTGTCCTGTTCGCGATCGACATCAGCGCGGTGACACTACTCGTCTTCGGGCTGTACTTCCCCCGACATCGCCGGCGCGACCTCGTCGTGGCCTACCTGGGGGTCAACGTCGGCGTCCTAGCGGTGGCGAGTGCGTTGAGCGCCAGCAACGTCGGTGCCGGCCTCGGCCTGGGCCTGGCGCTGTTCGGGGTGCTCTCCATCATCCGCCTGCGCTCGACCGAACTCGACCAACACGAGGTCGCCTACTACTTCTCCGCCCTGGCGCTGGGCATCCTCGGCGCGTTGAGCACCACGTCGGTATGGCTCAGCGCGGGCCTGATGGGACTGATCATCGTGGTGATCTACCTCGGTGACCACCCGCGGCTGCTCCGCCACTACCGACACCAGATCGTGGTGCTCGACTCGGCCTTCACCGACCAGGTCGCCCTCGTGGCCCACCTGGAGGGCCTCCTCGACGCCCGGGTGCACGTCGCCACCGCCCAACGGGTCGACCTGGTCAACGACACCACGGTGGTCGACGTCCGGTACTCCACCGCCGTACGCCGGGTCACCACCGGCGTGACCGGCACGCCCACCCCGGTCGGAGCCCGGCGATGATCCCCCTGTCGATCGCCGAGCCCCTCACCGGACTGGCCCCCGTCGGGCTGACCGAACTCGTCGAACGGGCCGCCCTCCATACCCGGATCGACCGCAAGTACGTCGTCGCGGTCGCCGACCTGCCGTACCTGTTGGGTCGGCTCCCCTCGGACACCCGGGTCCTCGACATCGACGGCGAGCGGTCCTTCCGCTACGAGTCGGTCTACTTCGACACCCCCTGGCTGGTCAGCTACCACCGTGCCGCGTACCGCCGTCGACGGCGGTTCAAGGTCCGCACCCGTACCTATCTCGACTCGGACCGGTGCTGGCTGGAGGTCAAGGTGAGCGGGGCTCGGGGCAACGTCACCAAACACCGCCTGCCGTACCGGCCGCAGGACCGGACCACCGTGCGGCCCGGCCGTGACTTCGTCGACCACGCCCTCCTGCGGGAGGCCCTGCACCCCAGTGCCGGGAGCCCACTGGATCCGGTGCTGGTCACCGGCTACCGACGGGTGACCCTGCTGCTGCCGGCCCCGCTCAGTCGGATCACCATCGACACCGGACTGACCTGGCACGACTTCACCCACACCCTCCGGACACCCGACCTCGCCGTGGTGGAGACCAAGTCCACCGCCGCCGCGACCCCCGTCGACAGGTTGCTGTGGCAGCGGGGGAGTCGGCCGGTCCGGATCTCGAAGTACGCCACCGGCCTGGCCGCCCTGCGTCCGGACCTGCCGGACGCGCCGTGGCGGCGGACCCTGCGCTGGCACTTCTGCGCCGTCGAACCGGCGGTGGACCCGACCCCGACCGCCACCCCACGACCCGAACCGGAGGCATCGTGCGCCTGACCGTCCGCACCGCAGCACCAGCGAGGGGGACCCGCCGCGCGGTGACGGCAGCCGTGGCCGCCGTCGTGCTGGTGGGCGGGCTTCTCGTGCCCCACCCGCCGCAGGCCGGAGCCGAGCCGTCCACCCCCGCCGCGAACGCCTCCGTCACCACTACCGCCGCTGCCGCCGACCTCCTGGGTGACATCGTCTTCTCCGCCCCCAGCGGCACCTTCCGCCAGGAGGTGACGGTGTCGTTGAGCACCACCGTCGCCGGTGCCCAGGTCCGCTACACCACCGACGGTCGGCTGCCCACCGCCCAGTCCCCGCTCTACTCCGGCTCACCACTGCGGTTCACCCGGACCACCCAACTACGCGCCCAGGCCTTCGCGGGGCAGACCCCCACCGGGGCACCCGGCACCGCCATGTACGTCGCCACCACCGCCACCACCACCCACGACCTGCCGGTGGTCGTGGTCGACTCGTACGGGGCCGGTCGGCCGGACCGGGAGTACATCGACGCCGCCACCATGATCTTCGAACCCACCGGCGGAACCACCTCCCTGTCGGCGGCCCCCACCGTGGCGACCCGGGCCGGATTCCGCCTCCGTGGGCAGTCCTCCTCGACGTTCGACAAGACGCCGTACCGGCTTGAGTTCTGGGACAACGCCGACGACGACGCCGACCATCCGGTGCTGGGCATGCCGGCCGACTCCGACTGGGTGCTGCGGGGGCCCTTCACCGACAAGGCGCTGATCCGCGAGGCGCTCGTCTACGACCTCGGACGGGAGATGGGCCTGCCCGCCCCGCGCTACCGGTTCGTGGAGTTCTACCGCAACACCGACGCCGGTCCGGTCGGGACCGACGACTACATGGGCGTCTACATGCTCGTCGAGACGATCAAGAACTCGAAGAACCGGCTCGACCTCAAGCAGCTCCGGGCGGACGACCGGACCCTGCCGAAGATCACCGGCGGGTACATCTGGAAGTTCGAGTGGATGGCCGCCGAGGAGCCCACCCTGCCCTGCACCGGCCCGGCTGCCACCTGCTGGAACTACCTGGAGGTCGCCGACCCGTCCCCCCTGCAACCCGAGCAACGCACCTGGCTGCGCGACCACATCCAGCAGTTCCACGACGTCCTACGGGCCCCGAACGCCGCCGACCCGGCCACCGGGTACCGGTCGTACATCGACGTCGACTCCTTCGTCGACCAGATGATCCTCAACGAGCTGAGCCGGGAGATGGACTCGTACATCCGCAGCGCGTACTTCTACAAGGACCGGGGCACCAAGATCTTCGCCGGTCCGCTCTGGGACTACGACCTCACCTTCGGTGTCGGGGGCTTCTTCGGTAACGACCAGCCCGCCGGATGGCAGTACCAGCAGGTCCGCCAGCCGGTGGCGAACGACTGGTACACCCAGTTGATGCGGGACCCGGCCTTCGTCGACCAGGTTCGGGCGCGTTGGCAGACCCTGCGTCGCGGACTGCTCTCCGACGCCTCGCTGCGGACCCGGGTCGACACGCTCGCCGCGCCGCTCGCCAACGGCGCCCAGCGCAACTTCCAGCGCTGGCCCAACCTGACCACCCCGATGATCGGCTATTTCTTCACCCCCACCGCCCCGACCTGGCAGGGGCAGGTCCAGTTCCTGCGGGACTGGATGCTGCGCCGGGCGACCTGGCTGGACTCCACCGCCGGGTGGGGTGGCCCCGTCACCCCCACCCCCGGGCCGACCACCACCCCGACCGGGCCACCCGCGCCGACCACACCCCCGCCCGGGACGGCCGGCTGCACTGCCACCTACACGGTGACCAGCCAGTGGTCCGGCGGATTCCAGGGCGAGGTACGAATCACCGCGGGGAGCGCAGCGATCCGTGGGTGGACGGTGACCTGGACCTACGCCAACGGCGAGACGGTCTCCCAGGCATGGAACGCCACAGTCACCAACCAGGGCTCGACAGTCACCGCCCGGCACCTCTCCTACAACGGGAACCTGGCCGCCGGTGCCTCCACCACCTTCGGGCTGCTCGGGTCGGTCACCGGTACGACCCGCGCCCCGGTGCCCACCTGCACCGCCACCTGATCCGTACGGCCGGCCCCCGACGACACGCCCTGCGGTGTGTGGCCGGGGGCCCGGCCGCGTACGCCGCCCGCCCGTCGGAGCTCGGCCGGTGGTTACCAAGCGGCACCGGTGATTCACCCAGGGCTACCGGGGTCGATGGTTGGCGTTGTAATATCGGACTCCGCGTTCCGGTATCAGGTGGATATGCGAAGTGGTGGTTGATGAGTTCATGTGGTATTGACCGTCCTGCCGGACGGCGATTGTGTCGTCGGTGGGGCTCCGTTGGTGACGGCGTCGACGATGTCGGGCCTCCCTCTTGTGTTCCGGTCGGCGGTTTACTCCGAGGGCCGAGAGGTTGGTCGACAATTGAGGCCCGGTCGGCAGTTGCTCGAATGATTTGATCCTTCGACCGGGTGCGGGGCCACGGGTCTTCTCGGGGCTGTCTCGTGGTTGGTCGGGCGGTCTCGGTGTGCCGAAACTCCTGCTCGCTGCGGTTTTCTCAGTCCTTCCCGGTGCTGCCGCCACCGGCGCGGTGGTGACTTTCGGTGGCGGCGGTGGAGCTGATTCCTCGGTAAGAATTAACCCGGGCGACACATCTATTTACCGTCCCGGAATAATTGTTCCGCTCAAGAGAGAAGGGTCACGCGGCGGAGGTGGCGGCTCTCCCTTGATTTTTCGGCAGACACCGATGAGGATAAATGACAGTGGCGTGACGATGTGCTGTGAGAGTGGTGTCCGGGTGATCCGGCGGAGGCGAATACAGTCGCCTGTCGGCGTGTTTTCGGGTCGACGGTGACGGCCCGCATAGAGCAGTTTCTCCCACCGGGGTGGATCGAGGAAAGTCGGGCCGCCTCGGGTGGGATTCTCGTCGCGGCAGATGGTGCCTGGCGGCGATCTATCTTCGATGGGAATGCCCAGGATAGGCCCGGAGTCCGGGTCCGAGGTGTGGGTCGGACGACAGCGTGAGCTGAGCGTCGTGCAGACAGCGGTGAGCCGACTGGCCCAGGGAGCCGGCTCGGTGCTCAGGCTGGTCGGTGAGCCGGGGATCGGCAAGTCCGCACTGTTGACCGTCGCCACACAGGAGGCGACAGACAGCGGCTACCAGGTCTTCGGGGTCGTCGCCGACCAACTCTCCCAACAGTCGTCGCTGAGCGTCCTGCTCACCTGCCTCGGCGTCCGGCAGGGGGCCGACGATCCGTGGCGGGCGGAGATCGCCCAGACCCTGCACGGCCAGCCACCGCTGTTCCCCGCCACCGGGTCGACCCTGGCCGCCGTGGCGGAGATGCTGGTCTGCCTCGTCGAGGAGTTGTGTGCGACGGCACCCACCGTCCTGATCGTCGACGACGCGCACTGGATGGACGAGCCGTCGACGGTGGTCTGGCGCCGGCTGGCAGCGAACGCCGAACACCTCCCACTCCTGCTGGTCACCGCGCACAACCAGGACCCCTCCCGACCGACCCGTCCACCGGCGGGCGGCGGACGCCGCCACGAACACGTCCTGCGGCTCGCACCGCTCGACGAGTCGGAGGTGTCGGCCCTGCTGACCCGGCTGCTCGGCGCACCCCCCGGCGCGACCCTCACCCGGTGGTCCGGCGCGGCCGTGGGCAACCCGCTCTACCTGCGTGAACTGGCCGACGTCCTGCTGCGGGAGGACCTGATCCAGGTGGTGGCGGGGCAGGCGGACCTGCGCGACGGCGGGGTCGACCGGGTGCCACCGGCCCTGACCGACGCGTTGACCAGCCGGCTGGGTCTGGTGCCGGACGCCGGGGACGCGCTACGGACCGCCGCGCTGCTCGGCACCGAGTTCACAGTCACCGACCTCGGTGTCGTCCTGGGCCGCCCGGTACGGGCGCTCGCCGACGAGTTGCAGAGCGCCGTCGCGGCCCGGATCCTCACCGGCTCGGGCGAGCGCATGACCTTCTGCCACCCGCTGATCCGGCAGGCCCTCCACGACACCATCCCGCTGTCACTGCGCCGAGCGCTCCACCTCGACCTGGCCCGGGAGTTGGCGGCCGCCGCCACCGACCCGCTGACTGTGGCGCAACAACTGCTGTCCGCCGGTGGGGTGGAGAACCGGTGGGTACCCGACTGGCTACAGACGTCGGTCTCGTCGTTGGCCGCCGTCGATCCGGCACTCGCCGTCTGCCTGCTGGAGATGCAGCTCGGGCAGCTGCCGACCGAGGACCCCCGCCGGGCCCCGCTGGCCGTCGCGTTGGCCCGGTCCCTGCACGTGCTGGGCCGCTGGGAGGAGGCGGTCGAACGGGCCCGCGAGGCCGTCGGGGTGGCGACCGGGCCGGACGAGTACTGCGAGATGCACTGGCTGCTGATCCGCGCACTCAACCAGAGCGGCAAGACCGACGAGGCCGAACTGATCCTGCGGCAGGTCCTCGCCCGGCGGGAGATGCCCGAGCTGTGGCGCGGACGCCTGTTGGCCACCCTCGCGTTGATCCGACGGACCGGCGTCGGCGGACCCGCCGAGGCGGAGGCCCTGGCCGGTGACGCACTCGTCGCAGGCGAACGGTCGGCCGACGCCTACGCGATCGCGTACGCCTCGATCGTGCTCTCCCTCACCCACTCGGACCGTGGCGACCACCCGGCCGCCCTCCGCTGCGCCGAACAGGCCATCGCCGCACTCGTCGGGTACTCCGACCATCCGGACCTGGAGATGTTCGCGCTGCACTGTCGGATGGTGAGCCTGCAGAACCTGGCCCGGTGGTCTGAGGCCGAGACGGTGATGCGGCAGTCGAGGAAGACCCGCCGCCGCGCCCGGTACGTCGCCGCCGCGGCCACCGGTGCCACCGAGGCGGTGCTGCTCTACTGGTGGGGCCGGTGGGACGAGGCGTTGACGGCACTGACCCCCGTCGCCGACGACCCGTCCAGCCCCTCCTACGCCGGTCTGCACCAGGGCGGGCCGGCGCTGCTCTGGCGGGGCGTCGCCGCCCTGATCGCCGTACGGCGTGACGAACGGGCCCTCGCCGAGGAGCATCTGCAGGCCGGCACCGACCGGGCCGCCGACGCGTACGACCTCGACTTCCTCCTCGCCGCCCGAGCCCTGTACGCAGAACAGCAGGGTGAACCGGAGCAGGGGGTGGCCATCCTCGCCGAGATGCTGCACCGGGACGACTCTGGGTCGACGCCCACCCACCACTGGCTGGCGGACCTGATCCGGGCGGCGCTGGCCTGTGGCGACCTGTCGACAGTGGCTGCCGCGCTCGACCGGGCCCGCGCCCAGGACGAGGCCGAGAGGGGGCCCGGACGGGCTGCCACCCTGCTGGCGCGCTGCGTCGGCCTGGCCACCGACGACCCCGAGCCGCTGCGGACGGCCGTGCAGCACTACCGGTCGGCGGGACCTCGGACCGAGTTGGCGGCGACCCTTGAGGACCTCGCCGTGGTCCTCGCCGGCCACGGGGCGGACACCGAGTGTCGGGTGGCCGCCCGGGAGGCCGTCGGGCTCTACACCCGGATCAACGCGCCGTGGGACATCCGCCGCACCGAGGCCCGCCTGCGGAGTCGGGGCGTGCGACGAGGGGTCAGCGGTCCCCGTGAGCCTCGCCCGGTCTCCGGCTGGGCGGCGCTGACCGCCACCGAGCGGCGGATCGCCGTGCTGGTCGCCGAGGGCCGTTCGACACCGGAGATCGCGGCCGCGATGTTCCTGACCCGACGCACGGTGCAGACGCACGTCTCCCGCGCCCTGCACAAGCTCGGGCTGCGCAGCCGCAACCAGATCGCCGGTGAGGTGCTGCGCACCACCGGACGGCAAACGGGTTCCGGTGACCGATGACTCGACGCTCCGGTGTGGAATCTCTGCGTCAGATGACGCATGTCTTGTCCGGTGACCCCGGACAGGCTGTCCGCATGACTGTGCCAGCCCACCCGGACGACACCGCAGCCGCACCCGTAGCCATCCAGGTCGAACTCGAAGGCGGCCCGGCGAGCCTCCCGCCCGAGCTTCGACGCCAGCGGATCTCACCCGACGCGCCCAAGGTGAAGATTCCGTTCAACGGTGGCTACGAGCACTTCGAGCGCACCGACGACGAGAACCGCGAGCCCGTGGTCTTCCGCTGGTCCTACCGTTCCCGGATCGCCGAGTAGGCAGCCGGAGACGCCCCGGTCCCTGACGTCGACCGGTGGCGACAGACCGTACGTCGTCGATTGTCCTTGCGCCGTCACGGCGCGTCAGAGCCCGGCTGGTCGCGGCGGCACACCGGCCACCGGGACGGAAGATGAGGGTGACGCACATGGTGAATTCTGTCTTCGTCATGCCCGGTACGGTGGCTGCCCCCCGTGGGGGAGTCCTGCGCGACCTGCACGGCCGCTACGAGTCGGTACGCGAGGCGCTGACCCGGATCGACAAGGCGGCCCGGGAACTGGGGCTGCCCGACATCAGCACCCGGCTGATCGAGCAGGACGACACCGGTGAGCGGCCGTACAGCCCCGAGGTGCAGTACCTGGAGATCTTCGCGGTCAGCATCTCGACGTACCACCTGCTGATCGCCGAGGGGGTCGAACCCGTCGCGATAGTGGGACAGAGCATCGGGGAGTTGTGGGCCCTTGCCGCCGCCGGACACGTGTCGGTGGCGGACGCCGCGCGCCTGGCGGTGGCCCGGTCCCAGGCGCTGACCCGGCAGAACTGGGCCGGCCGGATGCTGGCGGTCGGGGTGGACGGCCGTCGGGCCGAGTCGCTCGCCGGGCTGATCGGCCATCCCCACCTGGTGCTGGCCTGCGAGAACACGCCCCGGCAGAGCGTCCTGAGCGGCCCGACGCCGCAGATCGACGAGGCCGAGCGGGTGGCCGAGGCGCTCGGCTGGCCCAGCGTCCGGCTCGACGTCCCGCATCCCACCCACACCCCGGCGGTTGCGCAGGCAGCCCGGGACCTGCTGGCGACCGCCCCACGGGTGCCCTACGGTGCCGGACGGTGGCGGGTGTCCTCCCCGTGGCTGGGCCGGGACGTCGGCGACGACGACCCGGTGGAGTTGGTGGCCGGTGCGCTCACCGCCCGGGTCCGGATGCTGCACACGGTACGGGCCCTGCACGCCGCCGGTGCCGACGCGTTCGTGGAGTGCGGGGAGTGGCCCGTCGTCACCCGGTTCGTCGAGGCCTCGATCCCCGGTGTGCAGTCCGTCGTGCCGCTGAGCGAACACGACCCGGTCGCGGCGGTCCGGGCGCTCGCCGGCGGGGCCCCCGGCACGGTGCCGCCCCGGATCCGCCCGCCCGCGGCACCGCCCGCCGCCGACCGTCCAGCCATCCGGGTGGACCCCCCGGCCTCCGCCCTGGTCCCCCCGGCACCCGCACCCGCCCCGACGCCCCCGGCTCCGGTCGTCCCGCCCGCCGCCGTGGCCCCGGCCGTCCCGCCGGCCGTCACGCCCGCTGTCGTCCCGCCTGCCGTCGTGGCCCCGGTCGTTGCGCCCACCGTCGTGCCGCCGGTCGTCACCCCCGCTGCCGTGCCCGCCGCCGTGGCACCACCGACTCCGGCCGCCCCGGAGACGTCCGCACCCCCGGTCGTGGCGACCCCGTCGGCCGCGCCGACGGACACGGCCGGCGAGTACGCGGTGGTGCTGGCCGAGATCCGCGCCATGTACGGCGACTACCTGGGCTACCCGCCCGAGTTGCTCGGTGCCGACGACGGCCTGGAGTCCGACCTCGGGGTGGAGTCGCTCAAGCAGGTCGCCCTGCTCGGCCGGGTGGCCGACCGGTTCGGCCTGCCCGACCTGCGGGCCAACACCTCCCTGCTGACCGTCGGCACTCTCGGGCGGATCGCGCAGGCCGTCGTCGACGCCCGGACGGAGGCGGCCGCACGATGACCGCCACGGAGAGCCTGCACGGGCGGGTAGCGCTGGTGACCGGGGCCGCCAAGAGCCTCGGGGCGGACATCGTCCGTCGACTGGCCGGCTGCGGTGCCCACGTGATCGTCAACTACTTCCACTCCGTCGACCAGGCCGAACGGTTGCGGGCGGAGCTGACGGAGGCCGGCCACAGCTGCGAGTTCATCAGGGCCTCGGTGGCCAAGCGCAGCGAGATCGACCGGATGTTCGACCTGGTACGGGAACGACACGGTGGCCTCGACTTCCTGATCAACAACGCTGCCGGCGGGGCGTTCCTGCCCCTGTTCGACGTCGACGACACGTACTGGCAGCGGGCCTGGTCCACGAACGTGATGGGGGCCTACCACTGCTCCCGCCGGGCGGCCGAGCTGATGACGGGCCGTCCCGGGGCGGGCATCCTCTGCCTGTCCAGCGTCGGCGCACACCAGCCGGTCCCCGGGTACGGCCCCGGTGGCGTCACCAAGGCCGCCCTGGAGTCGATGGTCCGGTACCTGGCGCTGGAACTGGCCGACCAGGACATCCGGGTCAACACCGTCCTGTTGGGTTCCGTCGCCAGCGAGATCGTCGTCAACCTCGACGATCCGGCGGCGGCGCTCGGCGACCCGGCCGAGACCAGCGACCTGATGCGACGCACCATCACGACCCCCGAGGCGGCCCGGCTGATCGTCCACTTCCTCCATCCGGACGCCGGGTTCATCACCGGGCAGACAGTCGTCGCCGACGGCGGGATCAGCATCGGTGGGATGCAGGGCCTGCGACTGCACAGCAAGCTCGCCGCCCACGTCGGTGTCCCCGCCCGACCCCGCCCGACCCCGGCCACCATGCCCGTGCCGACGTCCGCTGAGCCGGCGTCGCCCGCGCCGGTGTCCGCTGAGCCGGTGTCCGCCGTGCCGGTGTCGCCCGCGTCCACCTCTGCCGCGCCCGTGCCCCCTGCTGCGCCGGTGTCGGCCGCGCCCGTACCCGTACCCGTGCCCTCTGCCGCGCTCGCCACCCCGGCACCGACAGTGACCCCGGTGCCGACGGCAGCCCCGGCACCGACCGCGACCCCGGTGTCGACGGCAGCCCCGGCACCGACCGTGACCCCGGTGCCGACGGCCACCCCGGATCCGACCGGCACCGTGGACGGACCGGGGTACGACGCCATCGCCGTGGTCGGCCTCGGAGTGGCCCTACCCGGTGCGAACAACCCGGCGGAACTGTACGACAGGCTGCGGGAGGGTGCGCTGCTCGCCAGCGAGCCGTCCGCCTTCGACCTGGAGCACTTCTGGTCGGCCAGCGCGGAGGCGACCGACAGCTTCTACGTCCGCGAGGCCGGCTACATGCAGAGCTTCGTCCCCGAACCGGCCTCGGTCGGCGAACCCGACGGGAACGTGGGGCACCCCGGGTGGCCTAGGACCACCCGTTGGTTGCGGCACTGCGCGGTCCAGGCCCTGGCCGGGGTCGGTCGACGTCCGACCGACAGGTGGCTCGCGGCGACCACCGGGATCCACGACCAGACCGGACTCGGTACGCAGGGTGTCGTCCTCGGCGACGAGTACCAGCGCCTCATCCGGGATGCCGTCAAGGCCAGCGGCGACGACGACTGGCTGGCCGAACTCGCCGACCACGCGATCAGTGCCCACTACGGAGGGGACGGCGGGGACCCGAAGGCGTACCTGCCCGCCGCCGTCTCCCGCAACGCGCTGCGGGGGCTGGTCCCCGACGACGCGCAGCACCTGACCCTCGACGCGGCCTGCGCCACCGGCCTGTTCTGCCTGGACGCCGCGGTGAAGGCGCTCCGTGAGGGCAGCTGTGACGTGGCACTGGTCGGCGGCACGTCGGTGATCGAACCGATCGGCTTCACGCTCTTCTGCCGGGCCCAGGGCATCACCACCAGTGGGCGGATCCGCCCGTTCGACCAGGCGGCCGACGGAACCCTGATCGGCGAGGGTGCCGTCATGCTCGCGCTGAAGCCGTACTCGCGGGCCGTGGCGGACGGCGACCGGGTGCACGGCGTCATCCTCGGCACCGGCCTGGCCGCCGACGGCCGGGGCAAGGGCATCCACGCCCCAGCCACCCGGGGGCAGGAGTTGGCGATCGGCCGGGCCTGGTCCGACGCCGGGGTCGACGCCGCCGACGTGGACTGGGTGGTGGCGCACGGCACCGGCACCCCGGTGGGTGACGAGGTGGAGCTGCGCTCCCTGCTGTCGCGGCTGGGCGAACGGGACCGGCCGTGCCTGCTGACGTCGAACAAGCAGGTCTTCGGGCACACCGGCGTCCTGGCCGGTCTGGTGTCTGTGGCGCACGCGCTGGTGGCCCTGGCCAACCGCACCGTCCCCGGCCACACAGTGGTCACCGACCCCCACCCGCTGTTGGGCGACGGCACCCGACTGACGGTGCCGGTCACTGACACGCCGTGGCCGGCCGACGAGGCCCGCCCCCGGGTGGTCGGAGTCTCGTCGTTCGGCCTCGGGGGAGCGGACGCCCACGTGGTCCTCTCCGACCGGGTACCTGTCGCCCCGCCCGTCAGCCGTCGGCCGGCACCCGATCCGGGGGCGGCCGACGAGGACCTGGTCGTGGTGGGCTGGAACACGCACCTGCCCGGCCTGGACCGTGACCGGGTGCCCGCCTGGCTCGCCGGTGACGGCCCCTCCCCGCACCTGGACTTCGGCACCCCGTACCCGTTGCCGTCCCCCCTCGACGTGCGGATCCCGCCACGGACGATGCGGCACATGGACCCGGCCCACCTGATGATGCTCCAGGCGCTGGGTCCGCTCCTGCGTGACCTCGGGGAGCCCGGCACCACCCTGCGCCCGACCACAGCGGTCCTGGTCGGGGCGACCCTGCCGACCACGCACAACGCCCGCGCCGCCCTGCGGGTGCACGCGGGGGAGTGTGCCGCGACGTTCGACCTGCTGCCCGACGCCGGACACGCCGAGACGCTCAGGGAGTATCTCGCCAAGGCGCTCGCGGACGCCGACGACGTGATCCCCCGCGAGCTGAACGAGGACGACTTCACCGGGGCCGTCTCCTGCATCCTGTCCGGTCGGGCCGCCAACTACTACGACTTCCGGGGCTTCGGGACCAGCGTCTACGCCCACCGCGACTCCACCCACTGCGCCCTCGACCTGGCCCTGCGCCAACTCCGCCACCGGGCCTGCGACCTGGCCCTGGTGGGGGCGGTCAGCCTCCGGCCGATCAGCGGCTGGGCCCGCCACCTCGACGGGCTCGTTCCGCCGGGCCGGTCCGTCGCCGAGGGCGCCGCCGTCGTGGCGATCGCCCGTCGGTCGACCGCCAGGGACTACGGCCTGCCCGTCCTGGGTGTGCTCGCCACCACCGTCGACGGCACCGGCGACCCGCACCCGGCCGCACCGGCACACACCCTGCCCGCGCTGGCCGACGCCGGTCGGACCTACCTGGCGCTGGACGCCCTGCTGGCGGTCCTGCGCGCCGTCGTCACCTCGGCGGACGTCGTCGTGACCCCCGCCGCCCCCGGTTCGCCGTCGATCCGGGTCACCGGCCCGGTCGAGGAGACCATCGGCCGACGACAGACCTTCCGCCTGCGTCCGATCACCACACCGCCACCGGAGGGGGAGGCCCCGGCGATCCCGGCGGGCAGCATCGTCGTCACCGACACCCCGGACCTCGCCGTCGCGGTCGCCGGCCCGGACGTCGCCGTCTGGTCACCGGCCCCGGGGCTGGCCGCCGCCACCCACGTGCCCCCCGAGGCGGCCGCCGACGCCCTCGCCGGATTGCCGTTCGTCCCGCGCCACGTCCGGATCCTGTCCCGACTGACACCCCCCGCCGACGACGCCGACGACACCGAGGCGGCCCGGCTGGAGGACCTCCAGGACCTGGCGTTCACCACCCTGCGGGCGGCGTTGCCCGCATTGCGGTCCGGCGGTACGCTCGCCGCGGTCCTGCTCGGGGCGCTGCCGGACGGGCTGGTCCACCCGCTCGGTGGACTCTTCACCGGGCTCGTCCGCTCGGTCCGGGCCGAGGTGCCCCAGTGCGGCGGGAACACCCTGCTCACCGATGCCCTGGACGCCCCGACCGCGCTGCGGCAGGCGGCACGGGCCGGGACCGTCGGCACGCCGACCCACACGGTGGCCTGTCGCGGCGATGCCTGGTCCGAACTTGCCGTCGCCGACGACGACGCCCAGCCGTACCGGGCGGGAGAGTCCGCGCTGCCGCCGGACGCGGTCGTGGTGGCCTTCGGTGGCGCACGTGGCATCACCCCCGAACTCCTCGACGCGCTCGCCCGCACCGGCGACCGGCCACACCTGTACGTCATCGGCCGCACCCCGTTGCCGGAGACCGACGACCCGCTGCCACCCCAGGCGGAGTTCATCGCCGACCGACGACGCCGACAGCCCGACGCGTCGGTGCGGGACCTCAAGGCCGCCTACGAGCAGGCCCAGGCCCGCCTGGAGGTGAGCCGGACCGTGCAACGGTTGACCCGGCTGTGCGGGCCGGACCGGGTCCACCATCGGGTGTGCGACGTCCTGGACGCCGACCGGACCGCCGCCGTGCTCGGCGAGATCCTCGACCGGCACGGGCAGATCGACCTGCTCGTCAACACCGTCCTCGACCTGCGTTCCCGGGCCCTGCACGCGAAGACCCTTGCCGACTTCCGAGCGGTACGGGCCACCAAGGCAGCCGGATACCGCAACCTCAGACGTGCCCTGGCCGGTCGACCGCCCCGGATCTGGTGCAACTTCAGCACCCTGGCCACGCTCGCCCCCGCCCCCGGCGACATCGACTACTGCGCCGTCAACGAGTACCTGGCGTACGCGAGTGCCTGGGCCGACCGACACGCCCCCGACGGGCACCGGGAACTCGCGATCCTGTGGAGCGGCTGGCGGGAGGTGGGCGTCGCCAGCAGCGCCGCGATGCAGGAGACCCTCAGACGCAACCGGATGGATGCCTACATCAGCACCGCTCAGGGCACCGCACAGTTCCTCTCGGCCGTGACCCGGCCCACCGCCGGCGCTGTGGTCTTCTTCATCCGGGAGGAGGAACGCGTCCTGCTCGGGCAGCGCGGGATCAGCACCGACGGCGGCGAAGTCCGACTTTCGTCGCCCGCCCCGGACGCGCCCCCGCCCGCCCCGCCGGACCCGGCCCTGACCTCGCCGCTGCTCGACGGGGTCCTGCTGCGGGGCGACCGCTGGGCCGTGTTCACCAAGACCTGGGAGCCGCACACCCTGGCCGAACAGGACGGCCGGTGGATGCGCCACCACCGGGTCAACGGGGAGTACGTGCTACCCGGCACGTTCGCGCTGGAGGCCGCCGCCGGTGCGGCCGGGCACCTCTGCCCCGGCCTCGTCGTCACCGGATTCCGTGACCTCGTCTGCCGGACGTCGGTGACGGTCCGGTCCGCCGGGCCACCCCGCACCATCACCGTGGAGGCCCGCCTCACCGACAGTGGGCCCGACCACGCCGAGGTGGCGGTGCGGATCACCACCCACCGCGTCGGGCGCAACGGCAAGGTCCTGCGCTTCAACGACCTGCTCTGCGAGACGACAGTGGTCCTGGCCGACAGCCACCCGTCACTCACCGCACCGACCGACAGGGTGCCGCATCAACCCGAACCGGACTTCACCATGCCTGTCTACTCCGCTGACCTGCCGATCACCCTGAGCGGACCGTTCGCCGGCACCGGTGACTACGCGCGGGGTCCGGACGGTACGAGCGCCACGTTCCGCCTCGACCACCAGGCGTGGGGACCGGCCCTGGCCGGGATGACAGTTCCGGCGATCCTGCTGGACGCGATGGTGCACCTGTTGCTCCTGCCGCCACGTGGAGACCACCCACCCCTGGTCGGCCCGATGGCCGGCATCGAGGTGGTGGACCTCGGTGGGGCGGGCAACGACTGCCAGCTCAGCGCCGCACATCCGACGATCCGGTTGCACTGCCGGTTCGCCGACGGGGCGCTGACCGCGTTGACCGGTGACGGCCGGGTCCTGGCCCGGATGACCGGGGTCAGCGCCCACGCCACCGACCACAGCGGGAGGTTGGTCCGGCCGTACGCCGACGCCCCCCGACCGGCCCTTCCCTGACAGCCGAGGAGACCACGGTGTTGTGGCACGACATCACGATCGCCGGAACCGGCGCCTGGATACCCCCGATCCGACCGGAGCACGACCCGTGGGAGACGTCATCCGGTCCGCAGTCCATGGCGGCGGCCAACGGCTTCACCTCGGCGGCGGTCTCCACGGGAGAGACAGCGACCCAGATGGCCGCCCGCGCGGCGCTGAAGGCACTGCGGCACGCCGACGTGGCCAGCGCCGATCTCAGCCTGCTGGTCCACGCCACCTTCCAGGACGAGGACCACTACACGCCCGCGCCCTACCTCCTGCGGGTCCTCGGTGCCACCCGTACCACAGGCATCGAGGTCGGTGCCGCCAGCGACGGCGGGGCCGCCGCGCTGGTGACCGCCGCCGAGCACCTGACCGCCCAGCCCACCGCCCCGGCCGCGCTGGTCACCGCCGGTGCCCGGTTCCCCGACCACCGGTGGGGTCACGTCCGGGAGATCGGGTACGTCGCCGGTGACGCCGGCGCCGCCGCGGTCCTCACCCGGGGCACCGGGTTCGCCCGCCTGCTGGCCACCGCCCAGGCCACCGAACCGCAGCTGGAGGTGCTGACCCGGGCCGGTGAACAGGATCCCGCAGGCGGATCCGGTCGGCGGTTCCTCGTCGAGCAGACCGGACTCCTGCCCCACATCGGGGCGCTGCAACGGTCCACCCGCCACTGCGTCGAGACCGTCCTCGGCGAGACCGGCCTGGAGCCGGCCGACATCTCGCACGTGGTGGCCATCGCCATCGGGTCGGCAGTGCTCGACCTGGTGCTCTCCGGCCCCCCGCTGCACCGTCGGGCGGCCGACACCAACTGGGCCTTCGGCCGTCACCTGGGCCACGCCGGACCCTGCGACGTCCTGCTCGCCCTGGACCGGATGTTCCGCACCGGTGCCCTCCGGGTCGGCGAACGGATCCTCGTCGTGAGCTTCGGTCTCGGCTTCCGCTGGACCACCGCCCTGATCGAGATCACCCGCCCGCCCGACGGCCCGAGCGCGGCAGCCCCGACGGGTCGACGGCACGGGCACCGGTAGCCGTCGGACCGACCAGACCGAAACGAGGTTGTCCCATGACAGACACGAGTACGGCGAGCACCGCGTCGATCCCCCTGGCACCGGGCGCGCTGCCGCTGCTGGGACACGCGCTGCCCCTGCTGCGGGACCCGCTGGCGTTCATCCTGTCCCTGGCCGGGCATCCGAGGATGGTCCGGGTCCGGTTGGGTCCGACCACGGCGGTGCTGATCTGTGACCCGACCCTGACCCGGCAGGTCTTCGTCAACGACCGCACCTTCGACAAGGGCGGCCCGATCTACGACCGCATCCGTGAGGTCATCGGCGACGGCCTGTCCACCTGCCCGTACCCGCTGCACCGGCGGCAGCGGCGGCTGTGCCAGCCGTCCTTCCACCCCCGCCGCCTGCACGGGTACGCGGCGGTGTTCGCCAGGGCGTCCGAGAGCACGGCCCGGACGTGGCAGGACGGTCAGGTCCTCGACGTCACCCGCGAGATGATGACGCTGACCACCCAGGCCACCATGGAGACGATGTTCAGCGGCTCGCTGCCGGCGCAGACCCTGCGCCGGGCCCTGGCCGACACCAACACGGTGGTGAGCGCCTTCTTCCGCCGGATGATGACCCCGGCCCTGCTGCGCCGCCTGCCGACGGCGAGCAAACGCCGGTACGACCAGGCCCGGGCCCGGCTCTCCGCCACCATCGCCGAGATCGTCGCCGCCCGTCGCGCCGATCCGGCCGACCACGCCGACCTGCTCTCCGCGCTCGTCGCGGCGGTGGACGTGGAGAGCAGCGACGCCGAGCAACGACTGAGCGACTCCGAACTGGCCGACCAGGCCCTCACCTTCTTCCTCGGTGGGATGGAGACCACCGCCATCACCCTGGCCTGGGCGTTGCACCTGTTGGCCACCCACCCGGACGTCCAGCAGCGCCTGCACGCCGAGACCGTCCGCGTTCTCGCGGGTGAGCCCTGCGGCCCCGACCACCTGCCCCGGCTCGACCTGGCCGCCCGGGTGGTCACCGAGACCCTCCGGCTGTATCCGCCCGCCTGGATGATGACCCGGACCGTCACCCAGGACGTCGACCTCGGCGGGGTACGGCTACGCAGGGGCCACACCCTCGTCCTCAGCCCGTACCTCATCCACCGTCGACCCGACCTCTACGCCGACCCGGAACGGTTCGACCCGGACCGGTGGGTGGGTGCCGCCCCCGAGCGCGCCGGGTACATCCCGTTCGGTGCCGGTGCCCGCAAGTGCATCGGGGACCAGTTCGCCCTCACCGAGGCGATCCTGGCCCTGACCGCGGTGGTGGCCCGCTGGGAGTTGTCTCCCGTCGGCGACCAGCCGTTCCGGCCCAAGGTGGAGACCAGCCTGAGTTCGCGCGGACTGCACCTGCGGGTGACGCGCCGCCGGACGGAGACGACCGGGGCCGCCGCGCCGTCGGCCGCCGCGCCGCAACCCGTACCGTCCCCCCGATCGGGCCCCGGCACCTGCCCGGTCACCCACTAGGAGAGATGCCGTGAAATCGCTCGTCAAGCAGCTTCTCCGCAGTCACGAGGTCCGTCGGCACACGGCCGCCCCGGCCGACCGGCTGCACCCACCCACGCGTCCGGATCCGAACGGATGGTTCTGCGTGGCCTTCTCCGACGAGGTGCGGCCCGGGACCATCACCACCCGGTCGATCATGGGCGGGGAGGTGGTCCTCTACCGGACCCCCGGCGGGTTGCTGCGGGCGGTCCGTCCGCAGTGTCCCCACCTGGGGGCGCACCTGGGCGTCGGGGGGACGCTCGTCGGGGAGGACATCGTCTGTCCCTTCCACCGGTTCGCCTTCGACCCCTCCGGGGCCTGCGTCCGGACCGGGTACGACCTGCCGCCGCCGAAGGCGTCCCTGACCCGGTATCCGGTGTGCGAGGCCAACGGGTCGATCTACGTGTGGCGGCACTCCCTCGGTCTCGCACCGCAGTGGGAGGTCCCGGTCTTCCCGATGGACGATCGGCAACCCTTCAGCCACGACACCTTCGACATCGCCGGTCACCCGCAGGACGTGATCGAGAACGCGTTCGACTGGGGGCACCTGCCGGCGTTGCACGGCCTACGGGACCTGGTCATCGAGGGCTCGCCGGTGATGGGGGAGCCGGTCAGCACGGTCACCGCGACCGCCCGGGGCACGGTGATGCGCCAGGTCCGACAGTCCTACACCCTGACGGTGATCGGGTTGGCCACCATCGCGGCCCGTACCCGGCTGCCCCGGGGTGCGGGTGACCTGTACGTCATGCTGCACGCGACCCCGACCGGACCGGGCCGTATCCAGCTGCGGTTCGGTACGAAGCTGGAGCTGACCGGGCTGCCCTTCCTGCCCGACCCTGTCGCCCGGGCGACGGCGTTGCCCGTCGCCCGGCTGCTCAGCGTCATCGCCCAGCGGGTGGCGTCCGTCGACACCGGCGCGGACCTGCTGATGTGGCATCACCAGGAGCACGTCGAAGCGCCGAAGCTCGCCCGGGGGGACGGGCCGATCGGCCGGTACCGGCAGTGGGCGCGCCAGTTCTACACCGAGCCCGCCGCCGACACCCCACAGTCACCGTCCGGCCCGTCCGCCCCCACCGGATCGGCCCCACCCGGGCACCCGGGCCCCGCCACCGACTCGGCGACGGGCAACGGCTCGGCGGTGGGCAACGGCTCGGTCTCGGCGGTGGGCAACGGCTCGGCGGTGGGCAACGGCTCGGGCTCGGCGGACGGCAACGGCTCGGCGGTCGGTGACCGGGAGGGCGACCGCTCGCAGGTCTGACCGTTGCCGCCGGGGCCGGGCTGCGCCTGCCCGGCCGCCCAACGAAGGGAGACTCCGAATGACAGGGGAGAACGCGACCCCCGGCGCCGAGCCGTGGTTGGCGGTGCTCGGCGCGGGGGTGATGGGTACCGGCATCGCCGCCCTGGCGGTCGGGCACGGCGTCGCCGTGTCGATGATCGACGTGGACCGCCGCCGACTGGCCGAGGCCCCGGCCCGGGTCGACAGGCAGGTACGCACGGCCCGCCTGATGGGGGCGCTGCCGGACTCCACCAGCCCCGGCGCACTCGACGCCGGCCTGTCCCTGGCCGAGGTGTCGACGGGGTACGCCGGGAACCTCGTGGCGGTCGTCGAGGCGGTCACCGAGGACCCCGACGCCAAGGCGAAGGTGCTGGCGGACGTCTCCGCCCTGGTGGATCCGGGCACCCCGATCGTGTCGAACACCTCCTCGATCCCGATCGACGAACTGGCCGGGGCGGTGGCGCGGCCGGAGGACCTGGTCGGCACCCACTTCATGAACCCGCCCTACCTGATCCGGACGGTCGAGGTCATCCGAGGTCGCCGTACCGGCGCGCAGACCCTGACGGCGGTACGGAGGCTGCTCGCCGTGCTCCGCCGGGAGCCGGTGGTGGTCGACGACGCACCGGGTTTCGTCACCAGTCGGATCCTCCACCCAATGATCAACACTGCGGCGCGGGTGGTGGCCGCCGGCACGGCGAGCGTCGAGTCCGTCGACCAGCTCATGCAGGGATGTCTCGGGCATCCGACCGGGCCGCTGCGCACCGCCGACCTGATCGGCCTGGACAACCTGGTCGACTCGCTGTGGGTGCTGCACGCCCGTACCGGCGACGAGAGCTGCCGTCCCTGCGACCTGCTGGTGGCGAAGGTGCGCTCCGGCCACCTCGGCCGCAAGAGCGGTCGGGGCTTCTACGACTACGAGGGAGACCTGACATGACTGTCCCGTCCGAGCAGGCGGTGTCGGGGACCACCGACGGTGGCGACGCCGTCCAGCCGGAACTCCTGCGTTTCCTGTCGGCGCGCACCGGGCGGTCCTGGACCACCGACACCGACCTGTTCGCCGCCGGCGGGCTGTCCTCCCTGTTCGCGATGGAGCTGGTGGTGCACCTGGAACAGACGTACGGCATCTCGGTGCGCGGCACCGACCTGCGGTTGGAGAACTTCCGTACCGTGCGGCGGATGGCGGCACTGGTCGACCGGCTCCGGCGGCCGACCGGTGACGACGGTGCCTGAGCCCGTCGTCGCCGCCGCGACCGTCGCCGACCTGGTCGGCGACCGGGCGGCCGACTGGGACAGGGCGGGCCGACTGCCCGAGGAGGTGGTCCGCAAGCTCGGCGCCGCCGGCCTGCTCGCCGCCCAGATCCCGACCGCCCACGGCGGACCCGGGTGGAGCAGCCTGGACAACGGTGTGTTCACCGCCCGGGTGGGCAGTCTGTGCAGCTCGCTGCGCAGCGTCATGACCTCGCAGGGAATGGCCGCCTGGACCGTCGAGCGGCTGGGCAGCCGGGCACAGGCGACGTCACTGCTTCCCCGCCTGGCCTCCACCGAGACGGCCGCCGTGGCCTTCAGCGAACCCCAGGCGGGCAGCGACCTGTCGGCCATCGCCACCACAGTCACCATCGAGGGGGACGCCCTCCTGCTCGACGGCCACAAGGTGTGGGTGACCGCCGCCGAACACGCCGACCTGTTCCTGGTCTTCGCCCGGTACGGCGAGGGAGGGGCAGTGGTGGTGGTGCCCCGGTCCGCACCGGGGGTCCGGCTACGGCGGCGCTCCGACCCGCTGGGATGTCGGGCGGCGGGGCACGCCGACGTCTGGTTCGACGGGGTGCGGTTGCCCACCGACAGCCTGTTGGGCGACGGCGGGCAGTCACTGTCCCTGCTGGTGACCACGGCCCTGACCTACGGCCGGATCTCGGTCGCCTGGGGCTGCGTCGGGATCCTGCAGGCCTGCCTGGCGGCGGCCGTCGACCACGCCGGCCGCCGCCACCAGTTCGGCAACCCCCTCGCCCAGCACCAGCTCGTCGCCAGGCACCTGGCCGACCTGTGGTCCGCCGAGCAGGTCGCCACCCGGGTCTGCGAGCACGCCAGCCGCTGCTGGGACGAGGGTTCCCCCGAGGTGGTCACCGCCACCGTCCTGGCCAAGTATGTCAGCGCCGGGCACGCCGTGCGGGCGGCGGCCGACGCGGTCCAGGTGTTGGCCTCGGCCGGCGCGCAGGACGGTCACCCGGTCGCCCGGGCGTACCGCGACGCCAAGGTCATGGAGATCATTGAGGGCAGTACCGAGATGTGCCAGCTGATGCTGGCCGATCGCGCCCTCCACCGGCGGTGACCCCGCCGGTCCGGCACCCTGCCGACCGACCGTCGGCCCACACCGCCGGTGGTCACCGAGGAACGTCAGTCAGCGAAGGAGCCGAAGTGGCCGACGCCGTTGCGGGTGTTCCGCCCACGATCGTCAAGTGTCTGGTCTGGGACCTCGACGACACCCTCTGGCAGGGCATCCTCCTGGAGGACGCCCGGGTCGTGCTCCCCGACCCGATCCGGGCGGTGATCACCGGCCTGGACGCCCGGGGCATCCTGCAGTCGGTGTGCAGCCGTAACGACCACGACCTCGCCTGGGCGCGGTTGACGGACCTCGGTGTCGCCGAGTACTTCGTGGTGCCGGAGATCGGGTGGGGACGGAAGTCCGACGCGGTACGCCGGATCGCGCAACGGTTGGCCTTCGCCCCCGACACCGTCGCCTTCATCGACGACCAGCCGGCCGAGCGGGCCGAGGTCGCCTTCCACCTTCCGCAGGTCCGCTGCTACGACGCCCGGGAGGCGGTGTCCCTGCTGGGTCGCCCCGAGTTCAGCCCGGCGTCGGTGACAGTCGACGCCCGTCGGCGTCGGCAGATGTACCAGGCCGGCCAGCGGCGGGCCGACGAGCAGTCCCGGTTCACCGGCCCGGCGGAGGACTTCCTCCGCTCGCTCGACCTGGTGATGCACATCCGGCGGGCCGACGACGCGGACCTGTCCCGGGTCGAGGAGTTGACGCTGCGGACCAGCCAGATGAACGCGACCGGGGTGCACTATCCGGACGAGGTGTTGCGGGCACTGCTCGTCGAACCCCGGTACGAGGTCCTGGTCACCACGCTGACCGACAGGTTCGGGCCGCACGGCGCTGTCGGGGTGGTGCTGCTGGAGAGGCATCCCGGGGTGTGGCACCTGAGGCTGCTCGCCACCTCGTGCCGGGTGGTGTCGTTCGGCGCGGGCACCGTCATCCTGACCTGGCTGGTCGACCAGGCCGCCCGAGCCGGTGTGCACCTGGCGGCGGACTTCCGCCCCACCGACCGCAACCGGATGATGGAGGTCGCCTACCGGTTCGCCGGTTTCGACGAGGAGCCCTGCGGCTGCCGCGAACTCCTCGCCCTCGACGCCGACGGTGGTGTGCAGCGGCTGCACCTGGTGGCGCGGGAGCAGCCCGCCCCGGTGACCGTCAGCCTGAGCGCACCCGACCTGACCGTTGCGCCGCCGGTCGACGCGGACCGACCGGCGACCCCCCGACCGGCAGGCGTCGCCGGTGGTGCCGGTGGGGGTGCCGGGTGACCGGCGGGCCAGCGCGGTCGGCGGGTCAATGGGGTCGGCGGGTCAGCGGGGGCGGCGGCGGGCCAGGGTGATGCCGTCGGCCATCGCGAGCAGACTGACGTCCACCCGATCGTCGTCGCGGATCATGACGTTGACCTGTCGGACCCCGGCGGTGTCGGGGTCCTCGGCTGTCGGGTCGATCACCCGCCCGAAGAACAGGGTGTTGTCCACCACCACCAGCCCCCCGGGCCGTACGAGCCGCAGAGCCAGTTCGTAGTACCGCGGATAATTCGTTTTGTCGGCGTCGACGAAAACGAGATCGAAACTGTCCTCCCCGCCCTCCGAGATCAATTCTTCGAGGGTTTCGGAGGCTGCGCCGATGCGTACCTCGATACGTTCCGAAACACCGGCGCGACGCCAGTAGTCCGCGCCGACCTCCGGCCAGCGTCCACTGATGTCACAGGTCACCAGCCGGCCGTGCGGGGGGAGGGACCGGGCCATGCACAGGGTGCTGTAGCCGGTGAAGGTGCCGACCTCCAGCACCTTCGTGGCCCCGATCAGTGCGACAAGGAGCGCGAGGAGTTGGCCCTCCTCGGCCATCACCTGCATGGCCTCCCCGCCGGGCAGTTCGCCGGTGTGCACCCGCAGTTCGCGCAGGATGTCGTCCTCCCGCAGCGAGAACTCCCTGACGTACGCCAGCAGTTCCGGACCGATCTCCACCTGATTCGCCACGTCGGCAATTCTAGTGAGGATTCGGTGCCGTATTCAAGGTGGTCAAAATATTGTCCGTACCGAATCTGTGTGAGGTGTTCGGCGGGGTCGGGCAGCGTCCTGTCGGTCACCTCCTGCCACGGGCGGGCGGAGACACCCCCGTCAGGGCGTCCGTCCGCGTCGGCGCAGCAGGACCAGGGCCGCGACCACGCCGAGCCCGCCGATGCCCCCGGCCACCAGGATCGGGACAGCGGAACTCCCACCGTCGTCGGGGCGGGGCGGGAGTCGGTCACGAGTGCGGGCTCGTGCTCGGCGCGGTCGACTCCACGGGAGCGGAAGTTCCAGCCGATGTTCACCGTCACGGGGCGGTGCCCGGCGTCGCGCACGACGCCGGGCGGGCCGGTGCGTACGCCCTCAGCGTCGACCGGAGATCAGGAACTGCATCTGGTGCTCGTGGCCGGGTGCGACACCGAACCGCTGGTCCAGTTCGTAGATCGACGTCAACGGGGTGACTGTGACGTCGGCGAGCCCCGCCTGCTCCAACACCTCGACGGTCTGGTCGATGGAGGTGGCGGCGGCCAGCGGAAGCTTGGCGCGTACCTCGGCGTCGTAGTGGTCGGTGAAGTTCTCCGAGGCGTTCTCCAGCCCCTCGGGGAACCAGGTGCTGTCGACCACCGCGACGGTGCCCCCCGGACGCAGCAGCCGCACCCAGTTCGCCACGGCGACGGCCGGCTCCCGCAGGGTCCACATCAGGTAACGGCTGGTCACCGCGTCGAAGCTGCCGGCCGGGAAGTCCGGGTCCACTGCGTCACCGCGCAGGACGACGGGCCCGTTCGCGACGGTGGCGGCGTGCTGGCGGGCCCGCTCCAGCATCCCCTCGGCCAGGTCGGTGGCGGTGACCCGGTGACCGAGTCCGGCGAGCACCATGGCGACCTGCCCGGTGCCGGTGCCGACGTCGAGGACGTCCGCCGGTGCCGTCGGCAGGGCCCGCGCCCAGATCGCCGCCCACGCCTCCCGGTCGGCGGCGAGCCGCTCGGGGCGCTGCTGGTAGTCGTCGTAACCCGGGGCGCGGCCGGTCCAGTAGGTGTTGATGCGGTCCTGCACTGTCATGCGAAGGCCCTCTCCTCGGTGCGTGTGTCGATGGGCTGGAACAGCAGGTGGATGGCGCCGTCGAGGTCCAGGCGGCGGATGCCGATGCCGTACACCGGCTCCAGGACCGCCGGGTCCAGCACCGTGTCGGTGGGGCCTGCGGCGGCGACCCCGCCCCGGCCCAGCAGCACGAGGTCGTCGCAGTACCGGGCGGCGAGGTTCAGGTCGTGCAGGACGACGACCGAGCAGGTGCCCAGGGTGCGGACCAGGTGCAGGATCTCGTGCTGGTAGCGGATGTCCAGGTGGTTGGTGGGCTCGTCGAGCAGCAGGTGGGTGGCCTCCTGGGCCAGGGCGCGGGCGATCAGCGTCCGCTGCCGTTCACCGCCGGAGAGCTGGCCGAAGGGTCGGTTGCCCAGGTGGGCGGCGCCGACCCGGGTCAGGCACCGGGCCGCGATCTCGTGGTCGACCCGCCCGGTGCGTTGGAATGTCGACAGGTGCGGCCCCCGCCCGAGCAGCACCAGTTCCGCCACGGTCAGGGCGGTCTCGCCGCCGGTCTCCTGGACGACCACCGCCAGTCGGCGGGCGGCCTCCCGCGCCGACAGCGCGGACAGTTCGTCGCCGTCGACCTCGACCCGTCCGGTGCCGCTGCGCAGGGCGCCGTAGAGCAACCGCAGCAGGGTGGTCTTGCCGCTGCCGTTCGGGCCGATCAGCCCGAGGACCCGCCCCGGTCGGGCGGTGACGCTGACCCCGTCGATCACCGGGTTCGCGCCGTACCGCCAGGAGACGTCGGTCGCCTCGATCACGACGTCGCCTCGAACCTGTCGACGATCCGCTCCAGCCCGTCGACGGACAGCGGCGAGGGCGGCTCGGTGAAGTTGAACAGCTGGGTCAGCACGGCACGGTCGCGTACGGCCTTGAGGTTCTGCGCGCCGGGCAGCCCGGTCAGCGCCTGCTCGACGGCGCGGGGGTCACCGTCGCCGTACAGCAGGATCAGCACGTCGGGGTTGCGGCCGAGCAGCTCCTCGACGGTGACCTCGAAGACCCGCTCCTCGACGTCGCCGAAGACGTTGCGCAGCCCCGCCGCCGCCAGCTGCGGATGGGCCATGCTCCCCGTCCCGTACGCGTACGTGGTGCCCCCGCCGACCGTCGGGTACAGCACCGCCGCCGTACGACCGGACCCGTCCCCGACCTTGCTCCGGATCGCTGTCATCCGTTCCCTGAGCGCCGTCACCGCAGTGGTGGCCTCCGCCTCGCGGCCGAACACCCGGCCGTAGGACTGCATCTGGGCGTAGACGTCGTCGAAGGTCGGCGTGGACGTGCTGTCGGGGCACATGGCCGGCTCCTCCAGCAGGGGGATGTTCACCGCCGAGAGGGTGTCCCGGGACAGGTTGTCCACCTCGCCGAGGACCAGGTCGGGCTGCTGGCTGATCACCACCTCCTGGGAGATCTGGAGGTGGCCGCTGGTGTCGGTCTTGTCGGTCAGCAGCGGGATCCGGTCCAGGGCGGTCTGGGTGGCCGCGTCGTAGTACTCCTTCGGGTACTGCCCGGCCCGGGCGGTGACCCGGTCCAGCACCCCGAGGGCCTGCAGGTAGGGCACGGCGGCGCTCTTGAGCAGGACGACCCGCTGCGGGGCGGCGTCGAAGGTGACCTCGGTGCCGCAGTTGGTGACCGTCAGGGGGTAGCCGTCACCGCCTGCTGACGGCTCACCGCCGCCACCACCGCCACCGCAGGCGGCGACGAGCAGCACGGTGGCCGAGGCGGCGGCGGTGGCGGCCAGGCGGAGACGGGACATGACTCTCCTCGACGGGATCGGGCGCTCAGGCGCCGGTGGCGTGCAGACGACGGATCAGGATCACCAGGAACGGCGCGCCGAGCAGGGAGGTGATGATGCCGATCGGGATCTCCTGCGGGGCCAGCAGGACCCGGGCGACCACGTCGGCCCAGACCAGCAGGATGGCCCCGAGCAGGGCGGCCACCGGCACCACCCGCACGTGCGGGGCCCCGACGATGCGCCGGGCCAGGTGGGGGACGACGAGGCCGACGAACCCGATGCTCCCGGCGGCGGAGACCAGGATCCCGACGGTGAGGGAGACCACGACGAGCAGGCGCATCCGGAACCGGTCGGGGGACACGCCGAGGGTCTGCGCCGTCTCGTCACCGATGGCCAGCACGTCGAGCCGCCGACCGGCGACGGTCAGCAGGAGGATCGTGCCGAGGACCACCACGGCGGCGATCGTGAGCAGGGCGTTCCACCGGGCCAGCCCGAGGGATCCGAGCAGCCAGAACATCACCGACCGGGCACCCTCGGCCGACCCCGAGGCGAAGATCAGGAAACTGGTGGTGGCGTAGAGGGCGTACCCGACGGCGACCCCGGCCAGCAGCAGCCGGATCGAGGTCACCCGACCGCCGGTACGCGCGATCAGGAAGACCAGCAGTGAGGCGGCGAGCGCGCCGAGGAAGGCGCTCGTCGGCAGGGCGTACTGGCCGAACCCGGCTCCGGCACCGAACAGGATCGCGGCGGCGGCCCCGCTGGAGGCCCCGGAGTTGATGCCGAGCAGGTACGGGTCGGCCAGCACGTTGCGGACCATCGCCTGCAGGGCCACCCCGCAGACCGCCAGTCCGGCGCCGACCAGCATGCCGAGCAGGACCCGGGGGAGCCGGACCTGCCAGACGATGGCCTCCTCCGACAGGGTCCAGGTCACCTCACCGGGCACCCCGACGAGGTGGTGGCCGATGATCCGGGTGACTGTGAGCGGGGCGATGCCGATGGCACCGGAGCCGACCGCCACCACCCCGGTCACCAGGAGCGCGGCGGTGAGCCCGATCAGCCAGGCACCCGTACGGCGTCGGCGGGTGGCGACGCCGAGCAGGTCCTCCTGCTCCTTCAGCAGGGTGGCCATCTGCGTACCCCCAGTGCGACACCGTCGTTCCTGCAAAGTCTTGGCAAAAGCTAACAGCATGATCAGAGGGGTGAAAGGGGCGGACCCGCTGTTCACTGTGAGGTCGCCCGCACGCCACCCCGCCACACCGTAGGCTTCCTGTTGCAAGATACTGGCAACAACGAAGTTTCGGCAGAACCCATCAAGGAGTGCTGATGACGGCGTACACCCTGCCCGACATGCCCTACGACTACGGCGCCCTGGAACCGGCCATGTCCGGCGAGATCCTGGAGCTGCACCACAGCAAGCACCACGCCGCGTACGTCAAGGGCAGCAACGACGCCCTCGACCAGCTCGCCGAGGCCCGGGAGAAGGGCGACTTCGGCAGGCTCGTGGGGCTGGAGAAGACCTTCGCCTTCAACCTGTCCGGGCACGTCCTGCACTCGATCTTCTGGAACAACCTCTCCCCGGACGGCGGCGACCGCCCCGACGGGGAACTGGCCGCCGCCATCGACGAGCACCTCGGCGGCTTCGAGGCCTTCGCCGGGCAGCTCTCCGCAGCCACCAAGAGCGTCCAGGGCTCCGGATGGGGCGTCCTGGCCTGGGAGCCGCTGGGGCAGCGGCTGATCGTCGAGCAGGTCTACGACCACCACGGCAACGTCGGAGAGGGCACCACCCCGCTGCTGGTCTTCGACGCCTGGGAACACGCCTACTACCTGCAGTACCGCAACGTCCGCCCGGACTACGTCGACAGGCTGTGGGACCTCGTCGACTGGGCCGACGTGACCGCCCGCTTCGACGCCGCCCGCGCCGGCGCACCCCGGATCTGACCGGCGTGCCGGCCCCCACCCCCGCCGTGGCGGAGCTGGTGCAACGCGCGGCCGGGGTGATCGCCGCCACCCACCGTGACGACCATGCCGGAGCCGAGGAACTCCTCGCCGCCTTCGACTCCGAACAGGCCAGGACCCTCGGCTTCCACCTCCTCGCCGACCTCCTCCTCGGCCTGCTCCGGGCCCAGAGCGGACAGACGATGGACGCCCTCGTCCGGGAGCTGACACTGCTCGTCGCCGACGCCGCCCAGGCGCCGCCGACCTGACCGTCCGACCCGCGTCGGGTCCCGCCCCCCGTCCGGGGGGGGGGCCCCCCCCCCCCCGGCCCCCCCCCCCCCGCCCCCCAGCGCCCGCCCCGGGGCGCCCCCCCCCCAGGGGGGGGGGGGTTGTTTTGGCCCCCCCCCCCACCCGT
>NZ_JBEPEQ010000058.1:0-36018 GCF_040300925.1 Micromonospora sp. NPDC000207 | reverse complement strand
CCGCAGGCGGCCCGGCTGCTCGACCCGGCGCTGGCCGCGGCGACCCGGGTGGTCGGCGGACGCCGGTGGTCACCGGTGCTCGCCGCCGCCCTGCACTTCCCGACCCGGCGGTGGCCGGACTTCCACGGTGCCTTCGTCAACGAACACCCGATGCTGCGCCTGGTCTGCGACGACGGGGACCGTCGGGGCGACGGGGCACCCGTCCTCGTCGCCCACAGCACCCCCGAGTACGCCGCCCGGTACCTGACCGACCCGGCCGCTGCCGGCCCCGCGCTGGCCCAGGCCACACTCGCCCTGCTGGAACTGCCCGAGCGACCCCGACAGGTGTACGTGCACCGGTGGACCTTCGCCGCACCGACTGCCACCCGCACCGAGCACCACCACCTCGACGACGACGGCATCGGGCTGGCCGGGGACGCCTTCGCCGGGAAGCCCCGGGTGCAGAGCGCCTGGCTCTCCGGACGGGAACTCGGCCGGGCCCTCGCCGCCCGACTACGCCCGGCAACCGCCTGAGGGCGTCGACGGTCGGCTTGAGGGCATCCGGGCGGCCGGACACGGGTCTCAGGCCGGGTGGCCCCCGGCGGCACGGGGCTCAGACCGGGTGACCACCGGCGGCGCGGGTCAGCCGGGCGGCAGCAGGATCTCGAACCAGACAGTCGACCCCCGCACCGTCGGGTCGGTGCCCCAGGCGTCGCTGAGCTGCTCGATCAGGCCCAACCCCCGCCCCCGGCTGCTCAGGGTGTCGGTCCGGGCGCGGGTCACCGTCCCCCGGGTGCCGGAATCGGAGACCGACACCAACAGCCGCTCCGCACTCAGGTCGATCTCGACCCGGGCGGCGGTCCCGGCGTGCAGCAGGGCGTTGGTGGTCAGTTCACTGGTGCAGAGCACCGCCGCCCCGATGACCTGCTCCGGGACCAGCCACTCGGTGAGCTGCGCGGTCATCCAGTGGCGGACCCGGCTCGGGGCTGTCGGCTCCGCCGGCACCTCCATGCTCACCGACCGGCTCGGCCGCAACGCGTACTCCACGGCGAGCACCGCGACGTCGTCCTCGGTCGCGTCGTCCACCGCGCCGCTGGCCACCGCGCACAGAGCCCGGGGGTCACCGTTGCCCGCCTCGGCGACCGCCTCGGTGAGGCGGGCCAGCCCGGCCGAGAGACTCTGTCGACGCCGCTCCACCACACCGTCGCTGAACAACAGCAGGGTGTCCCCGGGAACGAAGCGGACGGTGGTGGTGGCGAACCGTCCCCCCAGACCCAGCGGAGGCCCCGGGGGCAGGTCGACGTACTCGGCTGTCGAGTCGCCCTCGTCGGTGCAGCGCCGGATCAGCGGCGCGGGGTGCCCCGCGCTGGCGAGGGTGACCGACAGGTCGTCGGCGTCGACCACGCCGAGGACCACTGTGACGAAGAGTTCCTGGGTGTCCGCCTCCGCGCCCAGACTGGCGACCAGCCGGTCCAGGCCGGCGAGGACCACGTCCGGACGGGGGTCGGCCAGGGCGAGCGCCCGCAGCGCGGCCCGGACCTGCCCCATCCGGGCGGCGGCCTGGACGTCGTGACCCGCGACGTCACCGAGGACCACACCGAGTCGGCCCGAGGGGAGCAGGAACGCGTCGTAGAAGTCGCCCCCGGCCGCGTTGCCGTCGACACCCGGGGCGTACCGGGCGGCGATGCGCAGCCGGGGCAGGTCCGGGAGGTGCTCCGGCAGCATGCTCCGTTGCAGGAGCTGGGCGGTGCCGTGCTGGGTCTCGAACCGGCGGGCCCGCTCGGCGGCCTGGCCGATCAACTCCGCCAGCGCCGACAGCAGAGCCTGCTCGGCGGTGGACCAGTGGTGCGCGGTCTCGTACCCCACGGCGAACCCGCCCCGGACCACCAGGCTGCGCAGCGGGACGGTGGCCAGGGCGCGGACCTTCTGGTCGTGCCGGTCCACGGCGTGTTCGCGCAGCGGCTGACCGTCGGGGGTGAAGACCGGAACGCCGGTACGGGCGGCGACGAGCAGCGGGGCCGTCGAGTCCCCCGCCACCCGCCGCCACAGCGGGGGCAGCCGCTCGTCGGCCTCGTCCAGCAGTTCGCCCCGGACCCGCCGCACCGTACGGAACCCGGTGCCGTCGTCGACGGCGAAGGAGACCCGGTCGGCGTCGAACGACTCGATGGCGTACCGGAGGGTGGCCCGGGCCACGTCGTCGAGGGTGAGGGTGCCGGCCAGGGCGGCAGCGAACTCGCTCAGGCTCAACAGGTGGTTGGTGACCTGCGTGGTCTGCGCCGCCACAGTCAGCACCCCGACGACCTCCCCGGTGCTGTCCCGCACGGGGGAGTAGCCCCGGGTGAAGACCGCCTGCTCGGCACCGTGCTCGTACCGCCTGTCGAACGGCAGCAGGGTCTCGTTCTCCAGGAACGACTCGCCGGACCGGTAGGTCCGCTCGATGACGTCACCGACGCCGGGCAGCCCCCACACGTCGGCGAAGACCTCGGGGGCCGGACGGCCCAGCGCCTCCGGGTGTCGGCCGCCGATCAGCTCGGCGTACCCGTCGTTGTAGAGGAGCAGGAGCTTCTCGCCGTACGCCAGGGCCATCGGCACGGGGGAGGTGAGTACGACGTCGACCACGGCACGGACGGCGGGGTCCCAGGACTCCGGCGGCCCCAGCACGGTGTCCCCCCAGGGACCGCCGAGGATCGGGGTCGCCGTGTGGTGAGCGGTCCGGGCCCCCGGAACGGGAACTGCGGGTGTGGGCACTCGCCCGACCGTGCCTGGCATGTGCGCAGCCTATCCGTAGTACCCCGGAGCTGTCGTTGATCATGGTGGCGACGATCGATCGTCGACCCTCCCCGGGGGACGCAAGGATCGCTATTTGCCCTGGTCAGGGCCTCCCTGTTGATGGATGTCGGGAAAATCGGGGAGTACTGCCCGGCGTGCTGCCGCATCGAGGGGGTATGCGGCCCGCGCTAGTTCATGCGACAGGAGGGACATCATGCGGGAAACCCTCGCGGTCGGGGCCCAGAACGCCGTCGGTACCGCCCTGACCGACTTGTGGAGGTCGGTGCTGACCTTCGTCCCACGAGCCATCGCGTTCATCGCGATCCTCGTGATCGGATGGCTCATCGCACGCGCCGTCCTACGAATCGTCGACGCCGTGCTGGAGCGGGTGGGGTTCGACCGGGCGGTCGAACGAGGCGGCATCCGACGCGCCCTGGAACGCACCAGGTACGACGCGAGCGACATCCTGGCCAGGCTGGCGTACTACGCCGTCCTGCTGTTCACCCTGCAGTTCGCCTTCGGGGTGTGGGGACCGAACGCCATCTCGGACCTGATCCGAGGCGTGGTGGCCTGGCTGCCACGGGCCTTCGTCGCGATCGTCATCGTGGTCATCGCCGCCGCCATCGCCAACGCGGTACGGGACCTGGTCAGCGGTGCGCTGGGCGGGCTGTCGTACGGCCGGGTGCTGGCCGACGTGACCGCCGTGTTCATCCTGGCGCTCGGTGTGATCGCGGCACTGAACCAGGTGGGCATCGCCACCACCGTCACCACTCCGGTCCTGATCGCGGTCCTCGCCACGGTGGCGGGCATCCTGATCGTCGGAGTCGGCGGCGGTCTGGTCCGGCCCATGCAGCAACGGTGGGACGGCTGGCTGGACCGGGCCTCCGAGGAGGCGCGTGCCGTCCGGGAACACCGGCAGGCTCGCAACGCCGGGCGCAGCGACTACGAGCGGCAGATGGCCGACCGTGCCGGACAGCCGACGCAGGCCTTCGGCCGGGCCGAGGAACACACGCGGTAGGGCCGTTCGGTGGGCGACCGCCGGGGGATGTTCGCGCCGACCAGGCGTGGACGTCCTCCGGTGGTCGTTTCGCCGGGACTCGGCGTCGACCGCCTCGGCGTCCGGCCCCGGAAGGTCCCGGCGTCTCGGCATCCGGACCCGGGGCTAGCGCCTCGGCGTCCGGCCCCGGGGCAGCTGGTCCGCCAGGGCGCAGACCCCGAGCAGGCGTAGTACCAACCAGTCCGGCTCGGACCAGTCCACCGGCCCGAGCGGCAGGAACCCGTCCTGCTCCAGCGCGGCGGCGCGTACCCCCTCGGCGTAACCGGCCAGGGCGGCGGCGGTCAGCGGCCGACTGTCACCGTCGAGGCTGTCCCTGATCGCTGCCGAGTGCTGGTCGACCAGGGCGAGCAGACCGGGCCGGGTGCCGGCCTCGGTCAGTCCGCTGGTGCCCACGGAGGCGGTCAACTCGGTGAGGGCGGATCGGGCGGAACCGATGGCGGTGCCGGTGGTCGTCCGATCGTCGGAGGGCGGGCGCATGGGAACCGAGGCTAACCAACCCGACACCCTGTCGACCTCGTCCACTCGGCGGGTGGGGGGTCCACCACGCCGGTGACCGGCGTACGGCAGGGGGATCGATTCGGCGACAACCGGGCACCGAGCCCGCAGGCCCCGGCCCTAGTCGCCGGGGCGGGCGTCCGCCGGGCGGCGTCGAGCTGCGTCGTCGGCGATGATGACGGTGGCCACCATCAGCGCGACGCAGATGCTGAACAACCAGGAGCCGTCGGCGACCAGCTGGGCCGAGACCGGGGCCTGGACAGCGGCGAGCACGAAGCCGAGCCAGGCGAGCCGCCGCTGACGAACGGTGAGAAAGCCGGAACCCTGTTGCATTCCGAAAGTCTTGCGCGCGATGCCCCGTTCGCCGTCCCCCGATCGGCCGATTTTGGATGGGCTGACCGTTCTTGTGGCCGTACGTTCGGGGAAATCTTGTCCACTCGGCGGTGGCGGCGAGCCCAGCTTTTCGTTCCAGTAACTGTCTGGCCACTCACCGGCGGTGGCCGTCGACCCTTCTCGATGCTCCGGTCGGCACCGGAGCAGCTCGGGGGCACCCGTGTCGGACTTTCTAGGGCAGGATGGGCGCTCGTGTCCACCCGTGCCGGCGCACCCCGCCCCGCCCTGCTCCTGCTGGCCTACCTCGCCTTCGTCAGCCTCGGCCTCCCCGACGGGTTGCTCGGCGTCGGCTGGCCGTCGATCCGCACCGAGTTCGGCGTACCGACCGAGGCCGTCGGCATCCTGCTCACAGTCGGCGCGGCCGGCTACCTCACCTCCGGGGTCCTCGCCGGTTTCACGCTGGCCCGGCTCGGCATCGGTCGGCTGCTGACGGGGAGCACCCTGTTGGCGGGGCTGACCCTCACCGGGTACGCCCTGTCACCCCGGCTGGCCGTGATGATCGGCTGTGCGTTCCTGCTCGGAATCGGCTCCGGGGCGATCGACTCCGGGCTCAACGCGTACGCGGCGGCGGCCTTCGGCCCCCGACACATGAACTGGTTGCACGCCTTCTTCGGCCTCGGCGTGGCGCTCGGTCCGCTGATCATGACCGGGGCGATCAGCCTCGGCCTGGGCTGGCGCTGGGGGTACGCCACGGTGGCCGCCGCCCAACTCGCCCTCGCCACGGCCTTCGCCCTCACCATCCGAGCCTGGCAGCACCGGTCCGACACCCCCGGACCCGTGGCCGGGGACTCCACGCCGCCGCCCCCTGCCGCACCGGTGCCGGTCGGGGAGACCCTCCGGCTGCCGGCGGTGTGGCTGGGGACGCTGGCGTTCATGCTGTACGTGGGCGTCGAGGCGGCGGCCGGCCTCTGGGCGTACCTGCTGCTCACCGAGGGACGAGGGGTGGGCGCGGCGGCGGCCGGGCTCTGCGTCTCGGCGTACTGGGGGAGTCTGTTCGTCGGACGGCTGGTGCAGGGGGTCCTCGCCGAACGGCTCGGTGCCGCCCGGGTGCTGCGGGCCAACCTCTACGGCATGGCGGTGGGCGCGGGGCTGATCGCCCTGCCCGCACCCGCCTGGGTGGCGGTGACGGGCCTGGTCGTCCTCGGGTTCACCGCCGCACCGGTCTTCCCACTGCTCACCCTCACCACCGCCGAACGGGTCGGGGCGGCCCACGCCGACCGGACCATCGGGGTCCAGATCGGCGCCTCCAGCCTGGGCGTGGCACTGCTGCCCGCCGGGATCGGCGTGCTCCTCAGCCGGTACAGCGTGGAGTGGCTCGGCCCCGCACTGGTGGTGCTCACGATCGCCCTGATCGTCCTGCACACAGCGGCGTCCCGACGCAGGTGACCCGGACGGATCACGCCCGTCCGGGTCACCTGCGTCGTCACATGCTGTCCGGTCCGGTCCGTCCCATCGTCGACGGTCGGTACGCGCGCTCCTCGTCGGTCATCTCCCGACGCCGGTCCGCCGTCGCCGCACCCCGGTCCACCGCCTCCGGCCCGTGCCCGAACTCGGCCTCCGCGCCGGCGTCGTTACCCGTGACGTCGTCGGACTGCCCGTCGACCGGAGACCGGGCGATGGCCCGGTCCAACTCCTCCAACGACGTACGGTCCTCGTCGCGCCACACCCTGCCGTCGTTCTCCGTCATGCCACCAGCGGTACCCGAGGGGCATCCCGGCAAACGGGCGGGGTCAGGGTCGCGGGCGCTCGACCTCCCCGCGCCAGGCCCCGGTCTCCTGTCCCCGACGCTCGATGAACTTCTTGAACCGCTCCAGGTCGCCCTTGGCCCGCCGGTCCACGACGCCCAGCTTGTCCCCGGCCTGCTCCACCACACCGTGCGGCTCGAACTCCAGTTGCAGGGTGACCCGGGTGTTCTCCGGGTCCAGCCGGTGGAAGGTGACCACCCCGGCCTGCTGGGTGCCGCCGGTCGACCGCCAGGCGACCCGCTCGTCAGGGAGCTGTTCGGTGATCTCCGCGTCGAACTCCCGGGTCACCCCGGCGATCTCGACCCGCCAGTGGGTCATCGTGTCGGTGACCTGGCGGACCTCCTCGACGCCCTCCATGAAGTGCGGGAACTCCTCGAACTGCGTCCACTGGTCGTACGCGGTACGGATCGGGACCGCCACGTCCACGTGCTCGGTAACGCCACTCATCAGTTCTCCTCCGCCAGGCGCCGGTGAATCTGGTCGGGATCGGGGGCGATCCGCCTCACCAGCGCGTCGTCTCGTTCTTGTGTCCCAACGCGGCCCACACCTCGGCAACCGTCTGGTACGACGTGTCGGCGGGCAGTCCTTCGAGCGCCGACACGATGTCGTCCGGGGCGTTGTTGTCCCGTGCGTTCTGCAGCAGGGAGCCCCTGTCACCGGGCAGTGCAGACAGGCTGATGAACCGGCCGAGGCGGCTGCGTTGCTCGACGTCGGTGGATGTCATCCCCTGGGGCGTGCCGCTGCGCAGGTCCCCCGCCGGTGCCGTGGTGGCCTCCGGCTGGTCCTCGCCGGCCGGCTCGGGCTGACGGAACTCGTCAACCCGGGAACCGGCGGTGCCGGGGCCCTGGACCAGGCCCTCGACCTCCTGGCTCATCTGGTCGTCGAGTCGGGGCGAGTGCTTGCTGCTGCCACGTTCCATGCCCTAGCGCTACCCGGGGGGACTGCGGGTAAACAGAGATCGGTCGACGCGTCACGAACCGGTCACAGGTCACGGCTCGGCGGGGGAACGGGGTGGCAACAGCGGGTCGTCCGGGTCCGGTTCGCCTGCCTGCAACCGGCGGCCCCGCTGCAACTCCGCGTTGATCTGGACACCCAGCATCAACGCACAGTTGGACATGAACAGCCACACCAGGAAGGCGATCACCGCGCCGAGGCTGCCGTACGTGACGTCGTACGAGCCGAAGTTCGACACGTACAGACCGAAACCGAACGTGACGACGACCCAGACCAACAGGGCCACCGCCCCGCCGGGGGTGAGCCACCGGAACCGGGGCTGCCGGACGTTGGGCGCGATCCAGAACAGCAACGACAGCAGTGTCATCAGCATCAGGGCCAGCAACGGCCACTTGCTGACGTTCCACACTGTGACGGCCAACCCGCCCGCGTTGACGAGGTCACCCACGGCGTCGGCGATGGGACCGCTGACGATCAGCCCGGTGGCGACCAGGGCGAGCAGGATCAGCGCCACCCCGGCGAGTCCCATCTGCAACGGGCGCAGCTTCCAGAAGGGCCGCCCCTCGGTCACCCCGTAGATGGTGTTGGCGGCCCGGGTGAACGAGCTGATGAACCCGGACGCCGACCAGAGCGCCCCGACCAGACCGAAGCTCAGCAACGCCCGGGCCCCGCTCTGCTGGTCGACCACGCCCCGAACCACCTCGACGAAGCTGTCGTTCGCCACGATCGACCCGGCCCCCATCTCCCGGGCCAGGTCGAGCACGGTGTCCACCGTCTGCTCCCCGTCGGAGACCAGGCCGACCAGCGCCACCACCACGACGGTGGAGGGGAACAACGCCAGGACCCCGTAGTAGGTCAACGCGGCGGCCAGGTCGACGCAGTTGTCCCTGAGGAAGTTCTGCCCGCTGCGGACCAGGACCCCACGCCACGTCCGCCAGTTCAACTGCCGGATCCGCCGGGGGGCCGACAGTCTGGCCGCCCCATCGGACTCGGTGTCCTCCCCGACCGGTTCCGTGGTCGCCGTCATGCCCGCTCCCTGCTGTCCGGCCGCGGCGACCGGGCGGATCGCCGTTGTCGCCAGCGGTTCGATCGCCCGCCGGTACCCCGACCGGGTAGTCGCAAAACCCTCCGCCGGTACGCCTGTGCGTTTGACCCGGCCGGTCCGGGGAACGGGGACAGGTCAGGACACCGACACGGAGGAGGACGAGATGCCCGGGCGCGAGGTACTGCCGAGCACACTGCGACGCTCCCCGGAGAAGGCCCAGCGTACCTGGGTAAGGACGCACGACTCGGCGGTGGAGACGTACGGCGAGGGGGAGCGGGCGCACCGGGTCGCCTTCGCCGCCGTCAAGCACGAGTTCGAGAAGGTCGGCGACCACTGGGAGCCGAAGGGACGCAAGGGCCCCAGCGACAGTCAGGCGGCCGGCGGCGGCCCGGCCCGGCGGGCTCCCACCGCCGGTGGGGTGGACGCCAACGCCACCAAGGATCACCTCATGCAGGTGGCCCGCAGTCTCGACGTCAGGGGGCGATCCACCATGACCAAGGCGGAACTGGTCAAAGCCATCCAGAAGGCCAACGACAGGCAGACGCGCAAGGCCCGCTCCCGCTGACCCACCGCCTGCCCGCCGCGACCGAGCCGGTCAGGTCCACCGCGTGACCGACCCGGTCGGGCCGGTCAGGTCCACCGCGTGACCGACCCGGTCTGGCCGTAGGCGACCGGACCGGGGTTCACCAGTGGCCCCCGGCCGGTGCGGCGAGGTGGACCACCTTGGTCGCGGTCAGCTCGTCGAGCAGCTCCGGGCCGTAGCCGAAGCCCTGACCGCTGCCCCGACGGGGGTGGGCCGCGCCACCGGGAGCGCCACCGAACACGGCGTTGACCTTCACCGTGCCGACAGGCAACTCCCGACAGGCCCGCTGGGCGTGGCTCATCGAACCGGTGAGCACCGTCGCGGACAACCCGTACGGTGACCGACCCGCCCGCTTCAGCGCGTCGCTGAACGAGTCGACCACCACGACCGGGGCGACCGGACCGAAGGTCTCCTCCCGGACCACGGCCATCTCGTCGGCGCAGTCGGTGAGCACCGTCGCCGGATAGAAGGCCCCCGGCCCGTCCGGGACGGTGCCGCCGGTACGCAGCCGCGCCCCCTCGGCCAGCGCCGCGGCCACCTGCCCGTGCACGTGGTCGCGGTGCCGCCGGTCCACCAGCGGACCCAGTTCGGTGCCCGGGTCCCGGCCCGGCCCGGCCCGCAGCGCCCCGGCGCGCTCGACGAGCAGGTCGACGAAGTCCTCGGCGAGGTCCCGGTGGACGTAGATCCGCTCCCCTCATGACCGATGTTCTCCCTGGTCGTGGCCGACAGTCGCCGCACGGGTCACCGGCGGCGCAGTGCTGTGGCCGAAGCGTACAGGCAGACGGCGGCGGCCGCTGCCAGGTTGAGGCTCTCCGCCCGCCCGTGCAGCGGCACCCGGACCCGGGCGTCGGCGGCAGCGGTCACCTCCGGCGGGAGGCCGTGCGCCTCCGATCCGAACAGCCAGGCAGTCGGGGTGGCCAGTCCGCCCGCGTCGGCCAGGTCGTCGAGGTCGGTGTCGCCGTACCCGGTGGTGGCCAGCACCCGCAGACCGGTGGCGCGCAGCGCGGTCACCACCTCGACCGGGTCGGCGGCGCGGACCACGTCGACGTGGAACAGGCTTCCGGCCGAGGACCTGACGCACTTGCCGTTGTACGGGTCGACGGCGTCCCCGGCGAACACGACGGTCTGCGCCCCGGCGGCGTCGGCGGTCCGCAGCACCGTACCGGCGTTGCCCGGGTCCCGGATCCCGGCGAGCACCGCCACCAGGCGGGGTCCGGCGTCCAGCGCGGTGGCCAGCGGGACGTCCAGGTGTCGGCAGAGGGCCACGAGTCCCTGCGGGGCGACGGTGTCGGCGAGGACGGCGAGCGCCTCGTCGGTGACCGGGGAGACGGGTACCCCCTCGGCAGTGGCCCGGCCGACCAGGTCGGCGTGCCGGTCCAGGGCGGTGGGGGTGCCGAAGAGTTCGCAGACCACATCGGGGACGGCGAGGGCCTCCCGGACCGCCTGCGGCCCCTCGGCCAGGAACCTGCCGGTGGCCTCACGGTCGCGGCGGCGGTGCAGCCTGCGGGCCGCGACGACCCGGGGCGTACGCGGGGTGAACAGTTCGGTCTCTCCTACGACGTCGAGGCGTCTCCCACGCGATGGTGGCCGCATGGGAGACGCCTCGATGATCTGGTGCGGGTGGATCAGGCGGCCTGGGCCGCAGCGCCACCGGTGCCCTCGGCGGCGACGGCCGCGCGGGCCACCTCGACGAGAGCGGCGAACGCCGTGGCGTCGTGGACGGCGAGATCCGCAAGGATCTTGCGGTCCACCTCGACGCCGGCCAGACGCAGGCCCTGGATCAGACGGTTGTAGGTCAACCCGTTGGCGCGGGCCCCCGCGTTGATCCGCTGGATCCACAGCTGCCGGAAGTCGCCCTTACGGTCGCGACGGTCCCGGTAGGAGTACTGCATCGAGTGCAGCACCTGCTCCTTGGCCTTGCGGTACAGCCGGGAGCGCTGACCGCGGTAACCACTCGCGGTCTCCAGCAGGGTACGACGCTTCTTCTGGGCGTTCACAGCCCGCTTGACGCGTGCCATCTCAACTCCTTCTTCGGTTCAGGTGGCGCGCGTCAGCGGCCGAGCAGCTTCTTGATGCGCTTGACGTCAGCCTTGGCCACCTCGACCACGCCGGTCAGCCGGCGGGTACGGGTGGAGGACTTCTTCTCCAGGTTGTGACGCATACCGGCCTGCTGGGCAACGATCTTGCCCTTGCCGGTCACCCGGACCCGCTTGCCCATACCCGTGTGGCTCTTCATCTTCGGCATTGGAACGTCTTCTCCCCTGTTACTGGCCGCTGGTGTCAGCGGTCACGCCGGTATCACCGGCGACACCGACCTCGCTGGCCTCGCCGACCGCCTCAGCGGCGGACTCGTCCGCCGCGCGGTCACGGGGTCCACCACGGGAGGCCGTGGCCGCGACCGCGGCCGCCTTGGTCGCCCGGTGCGGCGCGAGCACCATGATCATGTTTCGGCCGTCCTGCTTCGGAGCGGCCTCGACGTACCCCAGATCCGAGATCTCGGATTCGAGCCGGCGCAGGAGCCGGTAACCCAGCTCCGGGCGGCTCTGCTCCCGACCGCGGAACATGATCGTCACCTTGACCTTGTCGCCGGCCTTGAGGAACCGCACCACGTGACCCTTCTTGGTCTCGTAGTCGTGCGGGTCGATCTTCGGTCGGAGCTTCATCTCCTTGATGACGGTCTGCTGCTGGTTACGCCGCGCTTCGCGCGCCTTGAGTGCGCTCTCGTACTTGAACTTTCCGAAGTCCATGAGCTTGCACACCGGCGGGCGCGCCATCGGCGCAACCTCGACCAGGTCCAGGTCGACGTCCGCGGCCAGCTGCAGGGCGCGCTCCAGCGGGACGATGCCCACCTGCTCACCCTCAGGGCCGACCAGTCGGACCTCACGTGCCCGGATCTGCTCGTTCACGCGTGGTTCGACGCTGATGGGGCCTCCTCTAGTCCGAAACTTCCACGGTGGCCGACCCCGCGGGCTCCCCGGTGGGAGCCGAGCCGGAAAGCAGAAGGCCCCGGCGCATGCCAGGGCCCGCTCGACCGGTCGACACGATCAGATGATCGCGCATCCGGGGCCGGGACGTGCCCGGAACCGGTGACCGGACCCGGCCACCTCGATCGGTGACACGGGTGGGAGCAGGCGCTCCACTTCAACGGCTGTCTCGGTCGTGGCCGGTGCGAAAGGCACCGAACGGCGCGGACAGCCTGGTCGACTCGGCCACTCTACACCCTCACCCCGAGCCGTCTCAAACCGGGCACGCCGGTCGGCCGGTGTCGCGCCGCAGGTCAGGGACCGACCGGGGTGGACTGGTGCGCCTGGTGCAGCCGACGCAGGGCCCGGACCCCCTCGACCGCACGGTCCTTGTCGGCGGCCTGGAGGGCGACCACCGGGAGCAGGTCGTCGTCGTGCAGCTCCACGCTGGCCCAGGGGGCACCCCTGTCGAACCGGACACCCCGGACGACCTCCCAGGGCAGCTCGTACGACCCGATGATGTTGCGCACCCGGATGCCCCAGGCGTCGGCCTGGACCCGGGGGCGGGTGAAGAGCAGGATCGCCACCGCCCCGATCAACCCCAGGCCGATCATGGCGAACCCGTCGCCGCGCTGGAAGGTGCCGTACCCGTTACCGGTGGGCCCCTGAAGACCGGTGGCCAGCAGGCTGAAGGTCACCACCAGCGCCACCGCCGAGGCCCAGCAGACCACCCGGATTCGACGCGGACGCAGGGTCACCATCTCGGATCCACTCACCCCACCAGTCTGCCATCGCCTGTCGGCCCGACCTCACCGGCCACCCGCAGGACCCGCTGGTCGGACCGGACCGGTGTCGTCCGTACCGGCCGTCGGGGCGACGGCGGCGACCACCCCGGCGGGCGGTCGGCTCCCCCGCCCGGCGACCAGGACGGCCAGCAGGGTGAGGGCCGCGCCCACGAGCACCGGCACCCGCAGCCCGGCACCCTGCGGCAGGAGAAGGTCCAACAACAGCGCCCCGGTGAGCTGGCCGGTGACCAGTCCCAGGCCGGTGCGCAGCACCCCGACGGCGCGTACCCCGACCAGCATGCTGACCACGATCGCCAGGCCGAAGATACCGCCGAGGTAGAGGTGCCAGGCCCCCGGCCAGGTCGGGGCGGGGCCGGTGAAGGCTCCGGCGACCACCGCGACGGCCAGCACCAGGGGCGTACTGACCAGGAAGTTGACGAGGGTCGCGGCGGCGGCGGTGCCGGCTGCGGTGAGCCGTCCGTTGAGGGCCGACTGCATCGCCACGGCGACCCCGCCGAGGGCCGCCAGCAGCACCGCTGCGAGCGCCACCTCCCCCGCCGGCTGCCCGACCTGGGCGAGCGCGACGGCACCCACCCCGAGCAGGGCTCCGGCGAGCCGGGGACCGGTGAGGGCGAACCGACCGGCGGCGGCCAGGCCGGCCCGGTCCACGGCCAGGCCGCCGAGGCTGGCCCCGGCGACCTGGGTGATGGTGAACACGGCTATCCCGAGGACCGGGACCGTGACGGTGGCGACCACCACGACGGCGGCCCCACCGACTCCCCCGAGGTAGGCCCACCAGGGGGGCCGGGTCCGCCGCAGGGTCGCCGTCCCGGACCGCATCGACGGCAGCAGCACCAGTCCGACGAGGACCAGCAGGGTGCCGCCGAGGTTGTTCACCACCGCGCCGAGGACCGGGTTCCCGGCCCGCTCGCCCAACTCCGCGTTGACTGTGCCCTGTGCCGCCGACGCCATTCCGCCGAGGAGCACCACTGTCAGCGCCACCGGAGTGGGCAGCGACCTCACAGTCGGCAGGCGTGCAGGGTGGTCACCAGGATGGCGCGGGCACCCAGGTCGTACAGCTCGTCCATGATCCGGTGGACGTCCTCGCGGGGGACCATCGCCTGGACCGCCACCCAGCCCTCCCGGTGCAGCGGGGAGACGGTGGGCGACTCGATGCCCGGGGTGAGGGCGCTGGCCCGGTCGAGCAGAGCGGCAGGCACGTCGTAGGTGAGCATCACGTACCGGCGGGCGACGAGCACGCCGTGCAGCCGACGCAGGAGCTGGTCGCACTGCGGGTGGGCCGGTGCCCCGGCGCGCCGGACCAGGACCGCCGCGGAGCGCAGCAGCGGCTCGCCGAAGACGACCAGACCGGCCTGGCGCAGGGTGGTGCCGGTCTCCACCACGTCGGCGACCACGTCGGCGACGCCGAGGCGGATGGCGTTCTCCACAGCGCCGTCGAGGCGCGTCACCTCGGCCTCGATGCCCAGCTCGGCCAGGTGCCGCTCGACCAGCCCCGGGTACGCGGTGGCGATCCGGTGTCCGCCGAGTTCGCGGACGTCGTCGACGTCCTCGGGGCGGGCGGCGAAGCGGAAGGTGGCGCGGCCGAAGTCGAGGTCCATCACCTCCTCGGCCGGGGCACCCGAGTCGATCAGCAGGTCCCGGCCGGTGATCCCGACGTCCAGGTCACCGGAGCCGACGTAGGTGGCGATGTCCTTCGGACGCAGGTAGAAGAACTCGATGTCGTTGCCCACGTCCTGGCAGACGAGGTCCTTCGGGTCGGTGCGCTGGCGGTAGCCCGCCTCACGCAGCATCTGGGCGGCCTTCTCGGCCAGGGCTCCCTTGTTCGGTACGGCGACGCGCAGCATGACGGAGTGCTCCTTCGATCGGGTCTGAATCCGGCGGCGGGGCACTCACAGATGTCGGTAGACGTCCTTGAGTTCGAGACCGGTGGCGAGCATCAGCACCTGGGCCTGGTAGAGCAGCTGGGAGATCTCCTCGGCGGCCCGTTCGGGGCCCTCGTGCTCGGCCGCCATCCAGGACTCGGCGGCCTCCTCGACGACCTTCTTGCCGATGAAGTGGACCCCCTTGTCCAGGGCGGCCACCGTGCCGGAGCCCGGGGTGCCGGCGGCGGCCTTGGCCTGCAGCTCGGCGAACAACTCCTCGAACGTCTTCACGCCGCGATTGTTCCAGCCGGGAACCGACCCCGTACACCGGGTCCGTGACCGGGTCACCTGGTGGTCACAGTCGCGGTGGGGGCGGGTCGACACCCCCGGGTACGCGGCGGCCGACCGGCCGGATCCGGGCGAACAGGGATGCCCGAGTGGGCATGGCGGGCGCGAAACGGGCGGCCAGGGCGGAGAAACGGGCACCGAAGTCAGCATGTCGGCGGCTTATGTGATCATTTGATGGGCTGGTCTCGGGCACCGAATCCACCTGATCTGCGCGTAGACGTTCGGGTCGGAGCCGCCCGGACGGTGTTACAAACGAGAAACACGAGGCCGTCGGGAGGTGCACAGTGGATGCGACGCAGCGACGCCAGCACATCCTCACCATGGCCCGCCGGCAGGGCGACGTCGACGTCAGGCAGCTCGCCGTCGATCTGGACGTCGCGGCGGAGACGATCCGACGCGACCTGAGCCTGCTGGCCCAGCAGGGCCTGGTCCGCCGGACCCACGGGGGCGCTTACCCGGTGGAGAGTGCCCGTTTCGAGACCGCCCTGGAGACCCGGTCGGCCCGGATGACAGTGGAGAAGCGGCGGATCGCCACCGCCGCCGTGGAGCACCTCGGCGACGCCGAGTCGATCTACCTCGACGAGGGCTACACCCCGCAGTTGATCGCCGAGGCGCTGCCCACCCACCGCCCACTGACAGTGGTGACCGCCTCCCTGCACACGGCGGCGATCCTGGCCCCCCACCCGACGATCACCGTCGTGCTGCTCGGCGGGCGGGTACGGGGACGCACCCTGGCCACCGTCGACCACTGGGCCACCGGAATGCTCGCCAGCTTCGTCATCGACCTGGCCTACCTCGGGGCGAACGGCGTCTCCCGCAAGCACGGGCTCACCACCCCCGACCCCGCCGTGGCAGCGGTCAAGTCCCAGGTCGTCGCGGTCTCCCGGCGGGTGGTCTTCGCCGGGGTGCACACCAAGTTCGGTGGCAGCAGCTTCTGCCGGTTCGCCGACGTGGCCGACGTCGACACCGTCGTCACCGACACCGGACTCCCGGCCTCCGAGGCACACCGCTACTCCCTGCTCGGGCCGGTCGTGCTGCGCGTGTGAGCGGCGGGCGGGACAGCCCGGCAACAACCTGGTTCTGAGGACTTTCGAGGGAGCGGTCAAGTGAAGGCAGCAGTCATCGCCACGCCGGGGCAGATCAGCGTCGAGTCCGTCCCGGACCCCACGCCCGGCCCCCGTGACGTGGTCGTCGAGGTGGCCGGGTGCGGGATCTGCGGCACCGACCTGCACATCATGGACGGGGAGTTCGCCCCGGCGTACCCGATCGTGCCGGGGCACGAGTTCGCGGGCACCGTCGTCGCCGTCGGCGCCGACGTCACCGAGGTCCGGGTCGGTGACCCGGTCGCTGTCGACCCGTCCCTGCACTGCCAGGAGTGCTACCAGTGCCGTCGGGGTCGGGGCAACATGTGCGAGCGGTGGAACGCCATCGGCGTCACCGTCTCCGGTGGGGCCGCCGAGTACGCCGTCGCCCCGGTCCGCAACTGCGTGGTGCTCCCCGAGGGGATGAACCCCGCCGACGCCGCGCTGATCGAGCCGCTCTCCTGCGCGGTACGGGGGTTCGACGTCCTGCCCCGACGGCTGGCCGACCACTACCTGATCTACGGGTCGGGGACGATGGGCCTGATGATGATGGAGCTGGCCAAGCGGTGCGGGGCGGCGACGGTGAGCATCGTCGACCCGAACGCCGACAGGTTGGCCACCGCCGTACAGCTGGGGTGTTCGGCCTCCGCCGCCGGTGCCGACGAGCTGGACCGGCCGCGCGGCTGGGACGTGGTGATCGACTGCACGGGTGTGCAGGCGGCCATCGAGGACGGCCTGGGTCGGGTCGCCCCGGCCGGGACGTTCCTCCAGTTCGGTGTCTCGGAGTACAAGACCCGGGCGGGGATCGAGCCGTACCGGATCTACAACAAGGAGATCACCGTCACCGGGTCGATGGCGGTGCTGCACAGCTTCGAGCGCGCCGCCGACCTCTTCGCCGCCGGGGTGCTCGACCCGTCGGTCTTCATCAGCCACCGGTTCCCCCTGGACAGCTACGCCGAGGCGATGGCCCAGTTCCGGGCCGGGATCGGGCGGAAGATTCAGATCGCGTCCTGACCCGTTCGGGTCCGTCGGCCCGCACCGTCGACGGACGGTCGGCCGGGAGCGCCCTCGCGCCGACCCGGTCGACCGTCGCGAACGGGGTGAGCGGGACCGGCGACCAGGATTCCCCATCGAGATGACGGGAAGATCTACTGAGACATCTAGATATGCCTCTACGCTGATCGCCATGGTTCGCATCCCCCGTGTCACCGCGCTCACCGTCGCCGGTGTCGTCCTCGCCTCGATCACCGGCTGCTCCCCGCAGCAGGATTCGACTGTCGCCCCCGCCCCCGCCACCTCCGCGTCCTGTGTCAAGGAGGACCTGCCGACCCGTACGCCGGGCACCCTCACCATCGCCACCGACCAACCCGCGTACCAGCCGTGGTTCGTCGACGACAAGCCCGACAACGGTGAGGGGTTCGAGGCCGCCGTGGCGTACGCGGTCGCCGGGAAGCTCGGCTACACCCCTGCGGAGGTGACCTGGACCCGGGTGAAGTTCGACAGCGCCATCGCCCCCGGGCCGAAGGAGTTCGACTTCGACATCAACCAGTTCTCCATCACCGAGGAGCGCAAGCAGGCCGTCGACTTCTCCGCGCCGTACTACCTGGTGCGGCAGACGGTGATCGCGTTGAAGTCCTCGAAGATCGCCGGGAAGACGTCCCTGGCCGACCTGCGGGGCGCCCGGCTCGGTGCCCAGGTCGGGACGACCAGCTACCAGGCGATCACCGACGTCGTCGCACCGACTGTGAAGCCGCAGGTCTACAACAGCAACGACGACGCCAAGAAGGCTCTCCAGAACGGTCAGCTCGACGGGCTCGTCGTCGACCTGCCCACCGCCTTCCAGATCACCTCGTCGGAGATCGAGGACGCCGTCGTCGTGGGACAGCTTCCCCAGGTCGGCTCCCCCGAGGCGTTCGGGTTGCTGCTCGACAAGAACTCACCGCTGACCGGTTGCGTCAGCGACGCCGTCGGGAAGCTCACCAACGAGGGCTTCTTCAAGCAACTGGAGCAGAGGTGGCTGGCCGAGGAGGCCGGAGCACCCGAGCTCAGGTGAGGGTGAGCGCCTCGGGGTACTCCCCCTCCCCGGCCCAGCAGGCCCGCGACGCGTACCGGCGTCGACAGACGGTCCTCAGCGTGCTGGTCGCCGCCGCCTCCACGGCGGCGATCGGCACGCTCCTGGCGGTCGCTGTCACCGGGGCGCCCGGGTGGTCCCGGGTCCGCGACTCCTTCCTCGACCCGCAGATCGCCCGGGACGCCCTGCCGGAGGTGCTGGCCGGGCTCTGGCTCAACCTCCGGCTGCTGGTCTGCTGCGCGGTCGGCGCGCTGCTGCTCGGGCTGCTCGTGGCGGTGCTGCGGACGCTGCGGGGGCCGGTCTTCTTCCCGATCCGGGGGCTCGCCGCCGGGTACACGTACGCGTTCCGGGGACTCCCCCTGATCATCGTGTTGTACGTCCTCACCCTCGGCGTGCCGGGCCTGCGGTTGCAGGGGATGCCACCGGTGCTGGTCCTCGGCGGGCTGGCGCTGGTGCTCACCTACGGCGGATACCTGGCCGAGGTGTTCCGGGCCGGCATCGAGTCGGTGCACCCCAGTCAACTCGCTGCGGCCCGGTCCCTCGGGTTGACCCACCGGCAGACCATGCGGCACGTGGTCCTCCCCCAGGCCGTCCGCCGGGTGGCCCCGCCGCTGCTCAACGACGTGGTGGCGTTGCAGAAGGACGTCGGGCTGGTCTCCCTGGCCGGGCCGATCGACGCGGTACGCGCCGCGCAGATCGCCACCGCCCAGACCTTCAACTACACCCCGTACGTCGTGGCCGGGGTGTTGTTCGTGCTGCTCGCCGTGCCACTGATCGCGGTCACCGACCAGGTGACCCTACGGGCGGCCCGCCGCCAGTCGGGAGGGTGACAGTGGCAGTGTTGCGGTGCCGGGGGTTGCGCAAGGTCTTCGGGGGGCAGCCGATCCTCGACCGGCTCGACCTGACGGTGGCCGAACACCAGGTGGTGGCGTTGATCGGGGCGTCCGGTTCGGGCAAGTCGACACTGCTGCGCTGCGTCAACCTCCTGGAGGAACTCGACGACGGCGTGATCGAGTTGGACGGGGAGGAGATCTCCGCCCCCGGGGTCGACCCGGACCGGGTACGCCGCCGCATCGGGCTGGTGTTCCAGTCGTACAACCTCTTCCCGCACCTGAGCGTGCTGGACAACGTCACACTCGCCCCGCGTCAGGTGCACCGGCGGCCCCGGGCCGAGGCGGAGGCGCAGGCCCGGGAACTGCTGGACCGGGTGGGATTGGGGGCGAAGGCCCTGGCGTACCCGGATCGGCTCTCCGGCGGCCAGCAGCAGCGGGTGGCGATCGTCCGGGCGCTGGCCAACCGCCCGCGTCTGCTGCTGCTCGACGAGGTGACCTCGGCGCTCGACCCGGAGCTGGTCGGGGAGGTGCTCACCATGATCCGGGGCCTGAAGTCCGAGGGGATGACGATGGTCCTCGCCACCCACGAGATGACCTTCGCCCGGGACGTCGCCGACCAGGTCTGTTTCCTCGACGGCGGCCGGGTGGTCGAGTCCGGCCCGCCGGAACAGGTCTTCGGCTGCCCCACCCAGCCCCGCACCCAGCAGTTCCTGGCCCGCATCATCGAGGCCGGCCGGCTCTGACGCCCGGACTGCGGCCCCGACGGTGACGACAGGAAGAAGATCAGCTCACTCTGCACGGGGTCCCGTCGGACGGGGCAGGACGGCTACCATCGCGCGATGGATCTCCGGGGAACGATCAGTCCACACCGCCCGCTCCTCGTCCTGGCCCTCGCCGAGGAGGCCGCCCACCTCGACACCGACCTGCCGGTGCTACTCACCGGGATGGGCAAGGTCAACGCTGCGATCGCCCTGGCCACAGCCCTGGCCCGGGGTCCGCTACCCGCCTCGGTGATCAACCTCGGTACGGCGGGCGCGCTGCGCCCCGGCAACACCGGGGTCCACGAGGTCAGCCGCGTCCTGCAACACGACCTCGACACCGAGCTGCTCCGTACCCTCACCGGGCAGACCGTCGGTGCCCCGCTCGCCCTCGCCGACTCCGGCCCGGTGCTGGCCACCGGCGACCAGTTCATCGCCGACGACGACGCCCGGGACCGGTTGGCCGCCCAGGCAGACCTGGTGGACATGGAGGGCTACGCCGTGGCCGCCACCGCCCACCACTTCGGCGTCCCGGTCCGGCTGGTCAAGCAGGTCAGCGACGGTGCCGGGGAGGGCGCGGACCGGACCTGGCAGGCATCGGTCGACGACTGCGCCCGACTCCTCGCCGGGTGGGTCCGGGACAACCTCCCCGGCACCTGAGACTCAGGCCACCACTCACCTACCGTCCTCCCGCTTGAGTTCCACCAGGAAGTCCTCATAGTCGCGGGCAGCGGTGGCCGTCCGGCAGTCCGACACCCGGCAGACCGGGCACCGACCGTCCGGGGCGGGCCGGTGGTCGCGCAGGATCCACCGGGCGGACAGGATCAACCGGTTGCGGATCTGGGCCGCCGACCGGAACGGCGCGGTCACCGGGTCAGGCCGACCAGGGTCGCCAGCCGGGCCACGTCCGACGCGGCCGGGTCGCCCCGCGCCACCTCGGCGATCACCGTACGCGCCGTCGGTCGGCACCGTACCTCCGCCGGAGCGACCCGGTCCGCCTCCATCAGCACTCGCCCCGCTCCCACCGGGTCCCCGATCTGGAGGTATGCCCGCGCGACGTCGAGCAGGTACGCGCCCCGGTGCTCGGCCGGTAGTCCCCGCCACCCGTCCCGCCTGACCACCTGTTCGTGCCGGTGTACCGCCTCCCCGCGTCCCCCAGCACGGCCACCGCCACCACCCGGGCCACCTCGACCTCCACCGGCCCGACGTCGATCCGCCGACCGTGGCCGCCTACGAGCGTCGCCGCCGCCTGGTCGAGCAGCTCGGTGACCGCCCGCCGGTCGCCGCACCCGGCGGCGGCCAACCCGGCCTGCACCAGCAGCGCCCCGGCCACCGAACCACCGATCTCGCTCCGGCACGCGACGGCCACCGTCGCCGTCCACGCCAGCCGGTCCCGGCCCGAGGCCCGTAACGCCTGCGCGAGCGGCACCACCGCCGTCGCCGCCAACCCGGGGTCGGTGCCCGCCACTGCCACCGCCCGGTCCGCCGCCAGCCAGGCCAGTTCCGGCTCTCCCAGCTTCACCGCCGACAGAGAGACGATCCGGTACGACCGCACCAGCAGCTCCGCGCCCCGAGCCGGGTCGACGCGGTGGAGTCGTCGGGCGGCGTCGAGCAGGCCCGGCAGCGTCCGGACCAGGAGCGCATAGTGCGCATGCTGGTACGTCAACACGGCGTGCCCCACGTGTCGGTCCAGCTCGGCTGGCGGAACCGGAACAGGTTCCGCCCCGGTCCGGAACACCTCGTAGCTGGTCAGAGCGGCATGGAGCCGCTCCACCCCGTCCAGGCCCGATCCGATGCTCGACACCGACACCATCGCGGCGTCCCGGCCGAGCAGCACCACCGCGTCGACCCGCAGCACCTCGGCGATCTCCTCGATCACCGAGTACCGGTCCAGCGCCCGTACGCCCCGCTCGACCTTGTCCACCCAGCTCTTCGACTTGCCAAGGCGATCCGCGAACACCTGCTGCGTCAACCGCCGCCGTACCCGCCACTGCGCCACCCGCCGCCCGATCGGCAGCTCACCGCGCCCGGATTCGTTGCTGTACAAGCTCATCGGCGTTCACCGAGGAGCCGCTGATAGTGGTCTCGCTGGTCAAGAGCCCTGGTCCGGACGTCACAGGGGTGGAGTCGACCACAGAGACAGAGGCTCAAGCTCGAAAGTTGGTGCGCTGAGAGCATTTCCTGAGCAACCCGAATTTGATCTTTGGCGTAACCATTCATCGCCTCAGTCCCACTAACCACTCTCCGAGTCATTGGGACACCCCAGCTGACAAACTCCACATCGACCTTCTCCCTGCCGCGAGGTGAGCAGATTCGGACCTATCCCGGGTCACAGCACAAGGAGAGCCGACCGACTCATTGGCTCGCCAGAAGGCGAGTCGTGTGCGGAGTTGTGTGCACTTTCCCAAGATTGCGTGGGGCTGTGCACGACTAAACAGGGTTGCGTGGGGTTGCGCGGGTCAGTCCAGGACCAACCCAAGCCCTAGAATCGTCACCGGCGGTAATCTTTTTCTTCCAGGGAGGCAGGGCATGGTGCGGCCCGTCACGAACATCGAATTCGAAGGGCTTCTACTCTCCGCGGGCTACACCGACGGCGGCCACGGAGCCTTTGCCCGGCAGGTCAATCACGCTGGCCGTGCCTTCGGGGCCTGGCGTTACGATGCCGCGAGCGTCTACTGGTGGCTCCGAGGACGCCGCCCGGCCGAGCAGGTCCAGGTCGCCATGACGGAGATACTCGCCCGGAAGCTCGGTCGCCCGGTCCAGGCCACCGAATTAGGCTTCACCACCAGGTACGTCAGCAGCCAGGGTGCGTACCCCACCTCGATCAGCCAGATGATCGACACCGCCGACCGAGCATGGTTTGAGCTGTCACGGCAGATCAGCGGTCACTCTGTCGCAGCGTTCCAACCTGGAATCGCCCTGCAAGCCGCGCTGGCATGGCGGTACGACGGAACCGACCACGCAGCCGACCACGCCGGGAAGCGACCGGTGACGATGGCGGACATCAAGTCGCTGCACGTCGTGGCCGAAAGCTTCACCGACCTCGACCGTCGTCACGGCGGCGGATCCGCCCGCACTCGGGTGATGATGGCCGACTTTCTCTCTCATCAGGTCAGCCCGATGCTGAAGGGTACGTATACCGACCGCACAGGACGCCACCTCATGCGTGCCGCCGCCGTCCTCTCCGGCCAACTCGCCTTCATGTGCTACGACGCAGGCGACCACGGGGTCGCTCAACACCACGTCACGATCGCCCTGCGCCTCGCAAAAGCAGCCGACGACCGCCACTACGGCGCCCATCTGCTCGCGAACCTCGCCACTCAGGCCATCCACCTCGGCCACGCACAAGACGCCATCAGGCTTGCCGAGGCAGCCATCGACGGAGTCGGTCTACCTACCCCGACCATTCGTGCCCGGCTGTACAGCACCGCTGCCAGCGCCTACGGGCGAGTTGGCGATCGGCGCGCTTGTCAGAAGGCGCTCTCCAAGGCCGAGCGAGCCCTCAACCAGACCGTGACCGACGACAACCCATCCTGGGCCACGTACTTCGGCCCCGCTCACCTGGCCGGTGCTGCAATTCGTTGCCTCGGCGACCTCGGTCTGCACCGGCAGGCCCTAAGACACGCGGTCGACGCGATGGCCTTGGATGCCACCAACAGCCGCACAAGGGCGCTGCACACCGCCCTGATAGCAACGACGCACGCCCACGCGGGTGACATCGATTCGGCTTGCACCTGGGGGAACGATCTGGCGGTGCTCGCCCCGCAGGTGAACTCTGCCCGGGTAACCAGCCGGATCCGCGAGTTGTGCGCTCACCTCAGTCCTCACCGAACAGTCCGTCGCGTCGACGAAGTCCTGCAGTGCCTGACGGCGGAAGGCACCTCACCTGCCTGACAGGTCGTCCTTGGCCCCGAAGGGTCGACTACCGTCTTCAGCGTGACCTGGACGGAGCCCGAAGTCTGGTATGCCAACTTGTCCGCTTTCCACGCCGCTGCATCAGCCTGGATCACCGACGCAACCGGCAGGATTCTTCTCGTAAAACCCACCTACCGCGACCACTGGACCTTCCCTGGTGGTTACGTCGAGGAGGGCGAGTATCCCCACCAAGCCTGCGTCCGCGAGGTGCGGGAAGAAATCGGTATCGATGTGATGGTGGGGACGCTACTCGTAGTCGACTGGGCACCGCCCGCTGGACAGCGACCACGATCGCTCATCAGCTTCACTCTTGACTGTGGGAGCTTGGCCGGCCTGAGCGAGGTCAACCTTGCCCGGCAGGAATTGGAAGACATCGCGTTCTTCACTGCAGAGGAGGCCGAGCAGCATCTTCCAAGCAATGTCTCCCCGCGCGTCCGGGCTGCGCTTGCCGCACGGCATCAAAAGACCCCGATATATCTGGCTGCCGGCTCACCACCTGGCGACGGCGGAAGACATGACAGCCACCAAGTCCCGTTCTGAGAGCACCACCGATGTCTGAAGCCGCCTACCTGCAAGTTGCTCGCGACATCCGTGAGCAGATCGCCTCCGGCCAGCTCAAACCGGGCGACAAGCTGCCCTCCTTCGCTGCCTTGTGTCAGCAGTACGAGGTGAGCAACACGGTCATCCGGTCCTCGATGTTGCTCCTCAAGGCCGAAGGCCTCATCGACGGGCGCCAAGGCAAGGGCGTGTACGTCACAGGGCTCCCGCAGAAGTAGCCGACAAGGCACAGCCAGCGGCGGGACCCGAAAGGGTCGCAGCGATCTTCGAGTCAACCCGGTTCAGACGCCTCGATCACACCTTGTGAAGGCGCGGGAGGACCTTCAACAGTCGCTGTAGTTCGGCCACCCGGGCGACCGCCCTGTGGGAGTGGACTCGGCGTGCCATGGCCAGCGCCCGCCCGGCCGTGTCCGCCGCGTGTTCGGCCTCTCCCGCCTGGAGGTACCCCTCGGCGAGCCAGGTCAGGTACAGCGACGTCTCCCGGGGCGTGCGATCACCGTACGCAGCGATCACCCTTTCCAGGATCGGCACGGCACGCAGGGGCCGGTGAAGTTCCGTCCACACCCGGCCGGTCATGATCTCCACTTCGTCGGGAGTCAGCCAGTACGCCCACGACGGCGCGGACTCGGGGTCGCGGCTCGCGTACTCGTCCTCGACAGCGCCGAGTGCCCGTTCGGCAGGACCCACCTCACCGAGTCGGGCGTGCGCCCAGGCGACCCGCTCCAGCAGGAGGCTCCGACCGGTCGCCTCGGCCGCGTGCCGCCCTCCGGAATAGGCCGACCGGGCCAACATGACTGCTTCCCGGCGGTCACCCAGGTTGGCTTCGAGGTAGGACAGGGTGCTCAAGCAGTTCGCCGCAGCAGCGGCGTCACCACCGGCGTGCGCCGCCCGCATACCGGCAAGGTAGTACCGGCGAGCCTCCCCCACCCGCCCGGCGTCCTCGGCGACGAACCCCGCAAGCTGACACAGGTCCGCGATCGTGACGAGCAGCCTCCGGGTCACCCTCTCGGAGTGGCTGCCCTCCCGCAGGAGCCCAGCGGTCGCGTCCAGCTCGGCGCTGACCACCGCGTACGTCTCGGCACCACCGACGTGGTCGTCCAGGCGGCGAAGCTGCCGCACCCGCTGCTCGACTCGGTCGACCGTGCCCGCCCCGACACGCCTTCCTGCCGCGAGTTCGTACCGTTGCGGTGGTTCGGCGACCAGCCACTGATGCGCCAGAACCCTGGCGTCGCCTGCCGTCGGTTCCCGCGAGACGAGGACATCCGCCGACCGTTCGGCGTCGCAGCGCTGCCACTCCTCGCGGTGGTCGAAGATCGACCGGTCACCGACGCCCGACTCCGTGGCGAGGGCGGCCAGTGCACCCCCGGCGTTCAGCGCGGCGTCCAACCGCACAGCGGCCTTCCGATTCGGGGTCTTTCGACCGCTCGCCAGGTCATGCAGGTAACTCTTGCTGTAGTAGGTCCGCGCGGCGAGCGCCCGATAGCTGACGCCTGCCTCCCGAAGCAGGCCTTGGAGGCGCTGACCAAATGAGGAGGCGGTCGCAGTGAAGGCTCCCGGAATCAGGTCGGGTTGCACGCCGCTGGCCGCGAACGACGGCCCACAACTACTCAGGGTATATCGACAGTATCCACTCCGCGCTGCCCCGCCACCCCGACCGCGCCCGAGCCAAGAGGCGCCCGACCATCAGCTGACCCGACAGGAGTGGGCGGCGGTCAACCACCGGCAGTCGATGGGCAGCTGAGGCGTCCAGCTAAGGACGGCCGGGCACAGCTCTCGCAGCGACAGGCCGCAGCTGACTCACCTTGGGTCACTCAGCAGAGCCCCTGCTCAGTGGCCCAACTCTCGAATCCCCCAGCTGGGAACGGCAACCGGTACTGGCTTACCAACAGGTCGTCGGCGAGCGCGCTCACCAGCTTCACTGTCAGTAGATCCTGCCTTATGGCATCGCACAGGAGTGCCAGGGTCGGTTTGAGGGGGATCCCATTCTCGCGCGCCGCCCTTCTACCCGCCCCGTCATCGACTACAGCGACTCCACCGACCACTGAGGCAAGGGCGAGGACTCCCGCCTCACCCTTGTTCCGTTCACCTTTCACCAGCAGCGCAGCGAACTTCGCAAAAGCCAGGATCTCTTCGGATGTCCGGAGCTCTCGGCGCTCGACCCAATCCGCGTCGAGGGCGGCCTTGACTCGATTGTCCATCAGGCTCATCTGCTGCAACTCGTCCACCACGACATCAGGCACCAGTGCCAGCCGATCACCGACCACGGCTTTCAGAACGCCGAGCCAGTTCTGCCGGGCGAAGTGCGCCAAGGGGCTTGTGTCGAAGACGAGGACACTACCGGGCACCCCTTCGGCCCGGGCATTGTTCCCATCACCTACACGAGGTTCCATATGGCACTCTCCGGCAGGTTGGGCAGAACCGGCAGGTCCTCCTCGCTCCAGGTGTCGAAGAGAAGATCAGTGGCGCGTGCCGGCGAGATCATTTCGTGGCGGTAGATCCTCAGCACCGACTCTTCGTACGACCTCGGGAGGTACGGTGCCGCGAGATCGTCGGGGACGACCAGGTTGAATTCCACGATGTCCGCACGAGTTGTTCGTATCGCACGAACCTGCCGACCCTCGGACTGTGCAATCATCCCGATCTCGACGAGGCGGCGGGCCAGGGTGGACATGTCGACCCTGAATGCGCTGCCCACTTTGACACACTTTGCTCGTAGGTCGTCGCCGCGCGCCTCCAGGTCGGCCCACATTCGCCTGAGACCTGTTGCTGGAAGCAGGAGGGCGCGAGCGAAGCGGTCAAGCCGTGCTTCCCACGCGTTGTCGTCCCCCCAGTCGGAGACTCGCCAGTCAACCGAGTACTCGTCCGCGAAGAGGAAATGGCCGAGTTCGTGTGCCGCAGCGAGCCTCCGCCTACCGACGTGCAGGTGACCGTTGACAACCGCCACCCCGCCACGGTCGAGAAGGACGGAAGCCGCATCGGCTGCGTCGCGGCCCAGGTCGAAGGCGAAGACCAAGAGACCGAGGTCGGAGAAGTTGCGGGCGACGTCCACGAGCGGCGCGACTTCGTCCAGCTTGAGCAGGCTTCGGGCAGTAACCGACGAGGCTTCGGCCTCGTCGGAGTTCCGAGGCCGTGGCAGCGTGTCGATCGACCGTGTGACCCATCGTTCGTCACGCTGCGAGGCGAACTCGACGTTGAACGCGACCCTCTCGATCGCCCGGTCAATGGTGGGGCTCTCCGCTCCCGGTTCCTCAAGGTTCCGATGGGAAACGATCGCTGGCGGCGTTTCCATCACGAACCACTCGATCCGTTCACCGAGAGTGGTCGCGATCCGGGCCAGTTCGAGCGCAGAGACTCGACGCCCACCGTTTTCGATCTTGGCGAGGACCGAGCGGTCCAGCGAGATGGCCGAAGCGAGATCAGCCTGGGTGAGACCGCTACGGCTCCTCGCCTCGGCGATGCGCCTGCCCATGGACACGCTGTCACTCACTGTCACGTGTGCGATTCTAGAACATTCCTGCGTTTCGAAACCACGATCCGGCCCGGCACACGGTGAAGGAGCGGGGCATCGTGCGGAGACAGGAGTGGGCGGCCCTCAGCCGGTGAAGCCGACCCGGTGGGCGCCCGCCGCGCCCACGCTGCGGATGGCCAGGGCGGCGTCGAGGGCGGCCACCGTGGCCGCCCAGCCCTTGTCCTCGGCGGACCCGGGGAGTCCGGCCCGGTCGCGGGCCTGGTCGATGGTGTCGACGGTGAGGACGCCGTGGGCGACAGGCTTCCCCTCGTCCAGGGCCACCCGGGTCAGGCCGTCGGTGACCGATTGGCAGACGTAGTCGAAGTGGGCTGTCGCACCGCGTACCACGACGCCGAGGGCGACCACGACGTCACAGCGACGGGCGAGGGCCTGGGCTACCACCGGGAGCTCCACCGAGCCCGCGACCCGGGCCACGACGGTCCGGGCGCCGCACGCCTCGGCGGCGGCGACGGCGCGGTCGAGCATGTGGTCGGTGAGGTCGCCGTGCCAGCGGGCGGCGACCACCCCGACGGTCAGGCCGGCGGCGTCGACCGCGTCCACTCCGGGTTCTCCGAAACCTGCCATGATCATGCTCCGATCTCGTCGCCGGTGGCACGCCGACCGGCCGGTACGTCGTCAAGGTCGTCAAGGAGGTGGCCCATCCGGTCCCGCTTGGTGCGCAGGTAGCGGACGTTCTCCGGGTGGGGGCGGATCGGCAGGCTCTCCCGGCCAGTGACGGTCAGGCCGTAGCCTTCCAGACCGGCCCGCTTCGCCGGGTTGTTGGTGAGCAGCCGCATCGAACGGATTCCCAGGTCGGCCAGGATCTGCGCGCCGGTGCCGTAGTCCCGGGCGTCGGCGGGGAGCCCCAGGTCGAGGTTGGCGTCGACGGTGTCCCGACCGGCGTCCTGCAACTGGTAGGCGCGGAGTTTGTGCAGCAGCCCGATCCCGCGCCCCTCATGGCCGCGCAGGTAGAGGACCACTCCCCGACCCTCGGCGGCGACCCGGGCCAGGGCGGCGTCGAGTTGGGGGCCGCAGTCACAGCGCAGCGAGCCGAACACGTCGCCGGTGAGGCACTCGGAGTGCACCCGGACCAGCACGTCCCGACCGTCGCCGAGGTCGCCGTAGACCATCGCGACGTGCTCGGCCGGGTCGTGCTCCGCGCGGTACCCCAGGGCCCGGAACACCCCGTGCTCGGTGGGCATCCGGGCGTCCGCGACCAGTTCCACCTGCTTCTCGGTACGTCGCCGGTAGGCGATCAGGTCGGCGATGCTGATCAGGGTGAGGGTGTGTTCGGCGCAGAACTTCTCCAGCTCCGGCAGGCGCATCATGGTGCCGTCGTCGTTGACCAGTTCGCAGATCGCCCCGGCCGGGCGGAGCCCGGCCATCCGGGTCAGGTCGACGGCGGCCTCGGTGTGCCCGGGGCGGCGCAGCACCCCGCCGGGGCGGGCGCGCAGCGGCACCACGTGCCCGGGGCGGGCCAGGTCGGTCGGGCTGGTCGCCGGGTCGGCGAGGAGTCGGATGGTGTGGGCCCGGTCGGCTGCGGAGATCCCGGTGCTCACCCCCTCCCGGGCGTCCACGGTCACCGTGTATGCGGTACTGCGCCGGTCCTGGTTGACGTGGTGCATCGGGGGAAGGTCGAGCCTGTCGCACTCGTCCTCGGTGAGGGGGACGCAGACGTACCCGGAGGTCCACCGGACCATGAACGCCACCAGCTCCGGGGTGGCCAGTTCGGCGGCGAAGATCAGGTCGCCCTCGTTCTCCCGGTCGGCGTCGTCGACGACGACGACGGGCCGTCCGGCGGCGATGTCGGCCAGCGCCTGGTCGATGGTGCCGAACTCCGCGTGCTCGAACATGTCACGGCCTTTCGAGTCGATCGACGGTCCATCAGGCGTGCGGGGTGGGCAGGCGCGGGCCGAGCAGGCGTTCGACGTACTTGGCCAGGACGTCGACCTCCAGGTTGACCGGGTCGCCGACCCGCCGGGTGCCGAGGGTGGTCAGGGCGAGGGTGGTGGGGATCAGTCCGACGGTGAACCAGTCGTCCCCGACGTCGGCGACCGTCAGGGACACCCCGTCGACGGTGACGGAGCCCTTCTCGACGACGTACCGGGAGAGGGTGTCGGGGAGGCGGAACCGGACGGTCTCCCACTGGGCGGCCGGTTCCCGGGCGACCACCTGGCCGACGCCGTCGACGTGTCCCTGGACCAGGTGACCGCCGAGGCGGGACCCGAGGGCGGCGGCCCGTTCCAGGTTGACCGGGTCGCCGGGGCGCAGCCCGCCGAGGGCGCTGCGGCGCAACGTCTCCCCCATCACGTCGGCGGTGAAGACGTCGCCGTCGACGACCTCCACCACTGTCAGGCAGACCCCGTTGACAGCGATGGAGTCGCCGTGGCGGGCGTCGGTGGTGACCACCGGGCCGCGGACGGCGAACAGCGCCGAGTCGTCACCGGTGGGGGTGGTTCGGACGATCTCACCCAGTTCCTCGACGATGCCGGTGAACATGTCAGCTCTCCCTCTTCCGGGGTACCGCAGTGATCCGCAGGTCGGGGCCGATCTGACAGACGTCGGTCACGTCCAGGTCGATCGCCTCGGTGATGGTGGTGACCCCGGCGTCGACGAGTGCTGTCGGTCCTGCGCCGAGCAGTCGGGGCGCGAGGTAGCCGACCACCCGGTCGACCAGGCCGGCGGCGAGGAAGGCCCCGGCCAGTCGGGGGCCGCCCTCCAGCAGCGCGGCCCGGACGCCCCGGGCGTGCAGGGCGGCCAGCAGGGCGGACAGGTCGACCCGACCGTCGGCGTCCGCGCCGACCTCCTCGGCGGTGGCGATCCAGGTGCGGGCGGCACCGTCGCGGACCTTCGCGTCCGGCGGGGTCCGGCCCGCCGAGTCCACCACGACCCGCAGGGGCTGTCGGATGGCGAGGCTGCCGTCGCGCAGGTTACGGGCGGTGAGCCGGGGGTCGTCGGCGAGGACGGTGCCCACCCCGGCGATGACCGCGTCGACGGTGCCCCGCAGGGCGTGCACGTCGATCCGGGCCGCCTCGGAGGTGATCCACATGCTGGTTCCGTCGGCGGCGGCGGCCCGGCCGTCGAGGGTCGCGGCGTACTTCCAGATCACGTAGGGCCGACCCCGGCGTACGGAGGTGAGCCAGGCGATGTTGCCCGCCTCGGCCTCCTCCCGGCGGATCCCGACGTCCACCCGGATTCCGGCGGCCCGCAGGGTGTCCCCGCCGCCGGTGGCGACCGGGTCGGGATCGGGTACGGCGATCACCACCCGGGTCACCCCCGCGTTGGTCAGGGCGACGCTGCAGGGGCCGGTGCGGCCGGTGTGGTCGCAGGGTTCCAGGGTGACCACTGCGGTGCCGCCCCGGGCCTGTTCCCCCGCCTGCGCCAGGGCGACGATCTCGGCGTGCGGGCCACCGGCGTACGCGTGGAAACCCTCTCCGACGACGCGGCCGTCGGCGTCGAGCAGGACACAGCCGACCAGCGGGTTGGGGCTTGTCGTGCCGAGCCCCCGCGCGGCCAGTTCGATCGCGCGACGCATCGCCTCGTCGACGGAGACCCCGGTCATCGTCTGCTTCTGCCTCTCGTTCGCCGGTGGTGCGCAGGCGGGTGAGGCAGGCGGCGACGAACGGGAACGGCAGAGCCGAACCCGAGGGGACCCCGTGCGGTGGCCAGGCCGCGGCCAGCACGAAGCCCATCCGTCCCGCGCGCTGTCTCCCATCCGGACTGTCTGAGGGCGGCGAGGCCGTCCTCAACCGTCGGCCCCGGATTCTCACCAGGTCCACCGGGCAGCCGAGGCCGACCGGGTCGCGGGCTTACCACGGCCGGGCCGTGGATCACCGCCGGTTCGGAATCACACCGAGTCCCGCCAGCGCGTGGTGGGTACCTCAGGAAGTCTTACACGCCAACGTCTCGATGTCGCTATTCCCGCGTGCTTCCTCACAGGCTGCGGCGGCGGTCCACGGCGACGTACGACCCGGGCTGCCCCTTGGCCACCGACTTCATCTCGGAGGCCACCGCGATCGCGGCGAGGGGGTCGGTGATCCGTTTGGTGGAGTCGGACAGCGACACGCCGATCGAGAGGGTGACCAGGGCGGCGCGGCGGGTGTTGCCCCGGCGGTCCTTCAACTCGACGAAGCCCCGTTCCCGGTCGGTGGGGTCGTAGAGCTGGTCGGCGGCGTTCTCGAAGTCGACGACCGCGCGGGAGGTCAGGGGGCGGATCTGCTCGGGGCTACAAATGATCACGAAGTCGTCGCCGCCGACGTGACCGAGGAAGGCCGGGGGGCGGCCCACCGAGACCACCGCCCGGTGCAGGCTCCGGGCCAGGGTGGAGATGAACTCGTCGCCCCGGACGAAGCCGTACCGGTCGTTGACGCTCTTGAACCTGTCGATGTCGACGTACCCGACGACGTAGTCGGCACCGGTGCGGATCCGGTCGCGGATCTCCCGGCGGATCCGGCTGTTGCCGGGCAGGCCGGTCAGCGGGGAGACCTCCCGGGCCTCCTTGTTACGCCGCAGGGTGGCGGAGACCCGGGCCACCAGTTCGGCGGTGTCGAAGGGCTTGACCAGGTAGTCGTCGGCACCGGCGGCGAGTCCGTGGACCTTGTCCACAGTCATCCCCTTGGCCGTCAGCATGATCACCGGCAGGGCGGAGGTCATCGGGTTGGCGCGGAGGCGACGGGTCAGTTCCAGGCCGTCGACCCGGGGCATCATCAGGTCGACCACCGCCAGGTCGGGGCGGCGGCCCTCGATGACCTCGAGGGCCTCCTGCCCGTCGGAGGCGTGGACCACCTCGAAGCCGTGCAGTTTCAGGTTGAACTCGACGAAACGGGCGATGTCCGCGTCGTCGTCGACGACGAGGATCAGATCGGGTCGGTCGTCGGCCTGGTCCACGCTCAGTTCTCGCGGTAAGCGCGCTGCGCCAGGGAACGGAGCTTACGGACCGCCTCGGCGGGGTCGTCGGCCCCGTAGACGGCGGTCCCGGCGACGAAGGCGTCCGCCCCGGCCTGCGCGGCCTGCTCGATGGTGTCGGCGGCGATCCCTCCGTCGACCTCGATCCGCAGCTCCAGGTGCCCGGCGGAGACGTGCTGACGGGCCGCCCGGACCTTGTCCAGCAGGTGCGGGAGGAACCGCTGCCCGCCGAAGCCGGCCTTGATCGTCATGATCAGCAGCGTGTCGAAGCTGGGCAGCAGGTCCAGGTACGGCTCGATCGGGGTGTCCCGGTCGATGGCCAGCCCCGCCTTGGCCCCGGCCGCCCGCAGGTCCTTGGCCAACGCCACCGGATCGTCGCACGCCTCGGCGTGGAAGGTGACGTTGTGGGCTCCGGCGTCGGCGTACCCGGGGGCCCACCGATGCGGGTCGTTGATCATCAGGTGGACGTCGAAGGGGATCTCGGTCGCCGCCCGCAGACTCTGCACCACCGGCAGGCCGATGCTCAGGTTCGGCACGAAGTGGTTGTCCATGACGTCGACGTGCACCCAGTCCGCAGCGCCCTCGACGGCGCGGACCTCCTCGGCGAGGCGCGCGAAGTTCGCGGCGAGGATGCTGGGGGCGATGATCAGCGGCGGCGGTACGGTCACCCGGTCAGTGTACGAATGCGGACACCGGCCGCCGTCATCGCGGGACCACCTCGAACCCGTTGTCACCCAGATGTGACCGGTGGTACAGGATTGCCCTCCGGTGTCGGCGTTCCTGGACGAAAGGGCAGCGGTGACTGGCCGATCGAGGGAAACGCCGCAACACTCCAACAGGGACGGTGTCATATGCTGCACGCCCGGCGGCGCACGGCCGTACCGGTCGCGGCAGCCGGCCGTCAGCTCCGGGAAAGGGCAGACGATGCGACGGTGGCTCGGCGCGCTGGCGCTGGCCGGCACGATGGTGACACTACTCGGCGGGTGCGTTCAGCCCACCGGCACAGACGGTGACCTCACCGGTGGTTGGCCGGCGCTGAGACCACCCCAGCCCTTCGTGCCCTCCAGCGGCGTCTGCCTCCCCCGGATAACGGTGGTGGTGCAGGCGAGCACCTACGAGACCGTCGACTGCACCCGCAACCACCTGGCCGAGGCGCTGCACGTCGGGGCGTTCACCGGCCGGACCGCACGGGCCGAGAACCGACCCGATCCGGGGTCACCGGCGCTGCGTACCGCCCGGACCGAGTGCGACAAGCGGGTCCGGGAGGTCCTCGGCGGGGACTGGCGCTCGGCCCGGCTCAGCCTGACCATCGCGGTCCCGACCACCTCCGCGTGGAGCGCCGGGGCCCGGTGGTACCGGTGTGACGTCGCCGAGACCGACAGCATCGACAACGCCCGCCCGGTCAACCGGATCGGCAGCCTCCGTGGCGCGCTGGTCGGCGACTCCCCCCTCTCCCACAGCTGCTTCGACCCGAAGCTGATCAGCGGCAACCTCAACTACATGGCCCCGGTCCTGTGCAGCGAACCGCACCGCGCCGAGTTCGTCGGCGTCTACCAGGAGGAGGACATGACCTGGGAGGAGTTCGGCCGTGCCGACGCCCAGGTGCACCGACGGTGCATGGAACTGGTCGCGAACTTCGCCGCCGTACCCGTCAACAGCGACCTGTCGTACCGGACGGGGTCGATCTTCTATCCGCCGTCGCAGCGGGAGTGGGAGGAGGGCGACCGGGGCATCCGGTGCTTCCTCTGGAGCGACGACCGGAAGCTGACCCGCTCCATGCGCGGCGCCGGCCCCACCGGCCTGCCCGTCATCTGACCGGCCCTCCGTCCGGCCGCATCACCCCCGGTTCTTGGGTCACGCCACCGGGGGTGGACGGCGTCGCGCCCGTCCCGGATTCGGAACGGGCGCGACTGTCGCCGACAGGTGACTGGGGTACGGGGGTCAGGTGCGACGCAGGACGGCGAGGAACATCGCGTCAGTGCCGTGCCGGTGCGGCCAGAGCTGCACCGTCGGCCCGTCACCGAGCCCCGGCATCCCGGCGGGCAGCAGCGGGCGGGCGTCCACGAAGTCCACCGGGACACCGCACCGGCGGGCCGCCTCGGTCACCGTCACGTGGGTCTCCACGGTGTGCGGAGAGCAGGTCACGTACGCCACCACTCCCCCCGGGCGGAGAGCCCGGATCCCGGCGGTGAGCAGTTCCCGCTGCAACCTGGTCAGCGGCGGCAGGTCCCCCGGCTGCCGACGCCACCGCGACTCGGGCCGCCGGCGCAGCGAACCGAGGCCGGTGCAGGGCGCGTCGACCAGGACCCTGTCGAACTCCCCCTCCGGCAGGTCCGGATCGGATCCGACGGTGCGTCCGTCGGTGGTCAGCACATTCACCGGGAGCCCCCGGGTGGCCTCGGCGACCAACCGGGCGCGGTGCTCGGCCACCTCGACGGCGGTCAGCCGGGCACTGCGTTGCGCGGCGATCGCGCCGAGCAGGCCCGCCTTGCCTCCGGGGCCGGCGCACAGGTCGAGCCACCGGGCGTCCGGGCCGTCCAGTTCGGCGGCGACCAGCGCCTCGGCGACCAGCTGGGAGCCCTCGTCCTGGACGTGCGCCAGTCCCTGGGCGACCGCCGGGAGGTCACCGGGTGCCCCGCCGGGCAGGTAGACCGCGTGCGGTGAGAAGGCCCCCGGCGCCCCTCCGACCTCGTCGGCCAGGTCCGCCGCGTCGATCCGCCCGGGGCGGGCGCACAGGTGCACCGGCGGGCGGACATTGTCCTCGATCAGCAGCCGGGTGGTCTCCCCCAGGTCGCCCCCGAGGGCCTCGGCGAACGACCTGACTATCCACTGCGGGTGGCTGTAGGTCACCGCGAGGTGCCCGATCGGGTCGGTGTCCATGGCCGGTGCGAGCTGCCCCGCCCAGGCGTCGGCGTCCCGGGTGGCCACCTCGCGCAGCACCGCGTTGGCGAACCCGGTCGCCCCCGCCCCGACCGTCTTGACCAGATCGACGGTCGACGACACCGCCGCGTGCGCCGGTACCCGGGTGTGCAGGAGTTGGTACGCGCCGATCCGCAACGCGTCGCGCACCGGCGGGTCGATGCGGTCAACGTCCCGTCCGGCGGCGGCGGTCAGGATCGCGTCCAGGGTGCCCAGGTGGCGCAGGGTGCCGTAGGTCAGTTCGGTGGCGAAGGCGGCGTCCCGGCCGAACAGTCCCGCCTCGCGCAGCATCGCCGGCAGCACCAGGTTGGCGAACGCGTCGTCGCGGTGCACGGCGGCGACGGCCTCGTACGCCACCCACCGGGGGCGGTCCACAGCCGGTCGGGCGGACCGGGGCGGGCCACCCCGCCGGTCACCGCCCCGCCGGTCACCGGCCCACCGGTCACCGCCACGCCGGTCGTCGGCCCGCC